>CAYYVD010000158.1:0-11080 GCA_964475045.1 uncultured Desulfobacterales bacterium
TTTCTTCTCAGCACACCCGAGGGCTTGAAGGTAACGACCCGCCGTGCCTCCAGGGTGAGATCATCGCCGGTGTGCGGGTTTCTGCCCCTTCGCGGGGCCTTCCCCCGGACCTCGAACTTTCCGAACCCCGAGACAAGGACATCCTCTCCGGAGGCCAGGGTGGTCTTGATGATCTCCAGGGCGGCGTCGATGAGGCCTCTGGCCTGGGTCTTCGGGAGGAGGGTGTTGCGCTGGACGGATTCCGCGAGGTCGTCTCGGGTCAGGCTCATGGATGGCGGCTCCTCATTGGGACGGGGATGATGTGGTTTGCCTTTGCCTCTTACCACGTTTCGCGGCCATCGCCAAGCCGGCTTTGCTCCGCCGACCCCATGTCTGCATGAAACGGGTCCTGGCTACTCGGCGGTTCCGTCGAAGGAGAGCAAGAGCCCTTCCCGCCGCCTGCGAAGGCCGTGGCCCACGTCCCGGATCCTTCGGCCGGGGACAAGGCGCTCCAGGCGCTCCAGTCGCTTTTCGAGTGCTTGACGGCCTGTTGTCGGATTCCGGCTCATGAGTGCTGTGAGTCCATTTCGGAGGTGGTCTTTCGCGAGGCGGGCCGCTGCCACGATTCAGATAACCACAAGCCTACCACGCTCTCGTCTCGTCTTTCAAGATTTTGTCTTGAGACACGGACCGGTGGAGGCCGCTCCGGCCCCGGCGGCCGGCCGGCTCGGTCGAGGGAGTGGGTTGGAATTGCTGGTGATCCCTCGGCCCGCTTCTTCTGGCATGCAACTTGTAGCTCCACCACAGCAGCCGGCCGCGGAGAGGACGTCCTCCCGAGCGCTGAAGCCCGGCGGCCCCTCACCTTGTCGAAAGGGATGCTCATGCGGGTTCCACGGTGGTTGAAGAAGCTTCGAGAATCAAGCCGCGCGCCGAAGTCGTCCGGAGAAGCCTCCCTGTACCTCGGGGAGATGGAAGGCCTTTTGAACCGTACGGCGATCGTCCTCTTCGAGCGGTATCGCCACGAGCTCCTGAAACAGCCTCCCCTCTACATCGTCCCGGCGGTCTGGGGGGCGGCCGAATCCGGGGAACTCGACGAGGTACAGGTGGCCATGCATCGCACCCTGGCACCGGTTCTTCGTGGCATTCAGCGCCGCCTGTCGATCGCGGGACAGATGGGACCGGACGCAGCGGCCACCCTCGATTATCTCTTGAAGGATCTGCTCATCTACAAGATGGCTTACATGGTTCAGTACTTCATGAACGCCTGCGGTCCAACCGAGGTCGTACCTCGGGAGGAGCGGGGGCTTCTCCACGCCCTGGAGCCGGTCGGGCGGGCCTGAGACGAGGGGCGCGCGATGACGAAGAAGCGGATCCTTCTGGTCGATGATGAACCCGTGGTCCTGACCGTCGGCGCCAAGATGCTGGAGCACCTGGGCCATGAGGTCGAGACGTATGCCGAGGGCACGGAGGCCCTGAAGCGCTTCCGGGAGGCGCCGAGCCGCTTGGATCTGGTGATCATGGACCTCTGGATGCCCGGCGTTCGAGGGGACGAGCTGGCGCGAAGGTTCCTGGACATCCGCCCCGACCTCCCGATCCTTCTTTGCTCTGGAGACCGTTGTCATCCGGAGGACCTCGACGCGGGCCCGTCCGGCGTCCACCGCATCCTCACCAAACCGATTCGTCTCCAGGAGCTGGACCGGGCACTGCAAAACGCCTGGGAGCAGGAGTCCGAGCAACACCCTTCCGCTTGACCTCGCCCGACCCTCCCTCCAGGCCGGAGGCCGTCATTGCTCTCTTTGACGCTCAGGGCGTGGAAGGGCGGCGCTTGTCGGGATGGGTTGCAGGGTACCAGGGTGACAAGGGTCTTCCGTCAGTTCGCGCAGAGCTCCTCCTGTAGCCAGCCGCGCACATCCTCCGTGAGGCCCCACACCCCTTTGTTGTGTCGGACGGACTCCAGGAATCTCCCCTTCACCGGGTCCGGCAGGTCGATGGATGCGAGCTCATCCGCCCCTTCGGTGCTTCGGCGAACCAGCAGAACCCTGGGAGGATCCTCCCAGCTGGTGATCACGAAGTAGTGAGAGACGTCGTTCCTGGACTTGATCATACGACCGTGCGACCAGTTGTTGCCCCATTCCAAGTAGAGCACAATGGCCTCTTCCGGCGTCATGTCCCAGTCGATGTCGTCCACCAGGCGTCGGTCCTTTCGAATATCCTTCAAATCCATGGCTCCTCCCCCTGTGAGTCATGTGGGTTTTGACGGTATAGAGCCGACTTGGGCCCGTTGGTTTCACATGGAGCCGGATGGCCGGGTTCCGACTCGATGGCAAGAGACCCGCTCGGGAATTTGCCTTGATCGCCCCGGAAGGGTGGGGCATGATGGCGCTTCCGAACGCCATCCCGCCTGGGAGCCGGGGTGGTCCGGGCCGGGTACACGCAGTGCACAAAAACGCGCCTTTGGGCGCTTTTGAAGAAGTGGAAGGACAGAGCATGCCGAGGAAGCGAATCCCGGATCACATCAGGCGGAAGGTGGCGAAGGACTTCGATGCAGGACGGTCCAAGAAAAAAATTGCTGAAACCTACCATATCAGTGCGACGAGCGTGTCTCGCATTCTCGAGGAAAACCCGTCCGCGACGCTCGAAAACCGGGAGGCCGGCCGAGCAAATGACCCCCCCGAGGCCCGGCGGAAGCTCTCGGAGGTGGAGCGACGCATCGAGGACCTCGAGAAGAAGATTCGATACCTGGAGGTCCGAAAGCAGGGCAGAGGGACCCACTCGTGAATGAGCTCGAGGCATTCCTTCGCTTGGAGGCCCGTGACCGGTTTCTTCGCTACGTTCGCGTGGACACCCGGTCCGATCCGAGCGCCGGCACCCATCCTTCCTCCGAGGGCCAGTGGCGTCTGGCCGAAACCCTGCGGGAGGAGCTCGTCCACATGGGCCTCGAGGAGGTGGAGGTGGACGAGCAGTGCTATGTGTATGCCCGGCTCCCGGCCTCTCCGGGTCTCGATGCGCCGGCCGTCACGTTCTCCGCTCATCTGGACACCTCGCCGGCCGAGCCCGGCGAGGGGGTGGAGCCGGTCCTTCACCGGAGCTACCAGGGCGGAGCCATCGCGTTTCCCGACGACTCGAGACTGGTCCTGACCCCTGAGCTGTCCCCGGAGCTGGCCGGATGTATCGGGCACACGATCATCACCGCGGGCGGGAAGACCCTGCTGGGGGCCGATGACAAGGCCGGGATCGCGGAGATCATGGCCGCGCTGGCCGCCTTCCAACGATTCGACCGCTTTTCCCATCCGGAGCTTCGCATCGTGTTCACACCGGACGAGGAGATCGGGCAGGGGACGCAGGGTATCGACGTGGAGCGGCTCGCTCCGGCCGGCTACACCGTGGACGGCGGGGAGCTGGGGGCCATCGAGGCCGAGTGCTTCTCGGCCCTCGAGGCCCGGGTGCGCTTTCGCGGGCGGAATGTCCATCCGGGATTCGCCAAGGACCGCATGGTCAACGCCGCGACCGCAGCCGCGCGGTTTGCGGCCGCCCTGCCGGAGCCGGAATCCCCCGAGCACACCGAGGGCCGGGAAGGGTTCTTTCATCTCACCGGGTTGCAGGGCCGGGAGAACGAGGCCCTCCTCACCTACATCCTTCGCGACTTCGAAGCCGAGAGCAACCAGCGCCGCGCAGACCTGCTGCGGGACCTGGCCCGTGTGTGTCGCCGGCGAACGCCCGGGCTGGAGGTCCGGGTGGAAATCCGGGAGCAGTACCGGAACATGAAGGAGGTGCTGGACCGGCATCCGGACGTGGTGGCCCGGGCGGAACGCGCGGTGGAGGCGGCCGGGGCCCGGCCGGTTCGAAGGGCCATACGCGGCGGAACGGACGGTGCAAGGCTTTCCTTCATGGGGATGCCCTGCCCGAACCTCTTCTCCGGGGCCATGATGCCCCACTCTCGAACCGAGTGGGTGTCGGAGAGCGTCATGGAGAAGGCGGCCGAGACCCTGGTGCACCTCTGCGGCCTGCCCGAAAGCGAGCAACCGTGACATTCCGAGTTTCCCCCGGCCGGCTTCGGGGGTTTCGGAGAAATGAACGGTGGTGCCCCCATCTCTTTCGAGTTTTCCCCTCGAAACCTGGATACCGCCGCGTGCAGTTGGGATCGAGGCACGCTTGCCCAAGTGTCGCCTGCAACCTGATACCTGCCGCTTGAAGAGGGCATTGGGCGTTGCAGTGGTCTGTGAACTGGATGACGAGCTGCCCCGGGGTGCGCCCTCGAACCAGGGTCCACGCCGTTTGCAGGGATGAGGAGAGGGCCTTCATGACCGTGTCGCCTCGCTTCAGGAGAGGCTCCTGTAGCTGTCCCAGAGATCCATGTAGGCCTTCTCGGAGGACCGCCCCTCGGAGTATCGTCTGGCGTTCGCCTTCATGGTGTGGAGGAGGTTCGGGTCGTCGATCAGGTCCAGCAGGACCCGGGCGAATCGCCTTTCGTCGTTCGCCGGAATCACGAAGCCCGTTTCTCCGGGAATCAGGTTCTCCTTGGGCCCGCCCTCGTCCGTGACCACCACTGGAAGCCCGGAGGCCTGGGCCTCCAGAATGACGTTGCCGAAGGTGTCCGTTGTCGACGGGAACACGAAGACGTCGCTCGAGGCATACGCCTGGCAAAGGTCTTCGCCGTCCAGGAATCCGGTGAAGGTCACGGGCAGATCGGCCGCCCGCTGCTTCATTTCCTTGAGGTAAGGACCCTCCCCGACAATGATCAGGTGGATGTTTTCGCGGGTTTGGCGCAGCCTACGAAACACGTTTTCGAGCAGATCCACGTTCTTTTCCTTGGAGACCCTTCCCACATAAAGCAGCTTCAGGACGTGCTCCTCGAGTCGATAGCGGCTGGTGAAGAACCCGTTTCTCTTGGAGGGATGAAAGGTCCAGCTGTCGATCCCGCGGGGATAGAAGCGAATCTTGTGCTCCGGCACGCCCTTGGACATCAGCTCGTCTCCGACGGCGTGGGACGGAACGTAAATCACATCCATCTGGTTGTAGTACCAGAGGGTGTAGCGCCACATGAGCTCTTCCATGGCGGGGTCCTCAGTCAGCTGAGCTACGTACTGGGGAAGGGCCGTGTGGTAGGTGCTGCAGATCGGCCGTTTGAGGATCCGGGCGATGGCCAGGGCTGCGAGCCCGATGGGTCCAGGCGTGGCGGAGTGGATGTGGGTGAATGATTCTTCATAGCAGTAGTGAAGCATCTCCAGAAGAGGTGGGTAGAAGAGCTTCATGTCCGGGTACTCGGGCATCTCGTAGGTGCCGATGGGGGTGAAGTTGACTACGCCCGGGGTGTCGGGCTCCGGGTTGCAGGTGATGATGACCTGCTGCTTCTGGTTCTTCAGCGCCATCTTCACGTGAAGCTGCAGGGTCTTGGCCACCCCGTTGACCTCGTAGAAGGTGTCGGTGAAGTGGGCGATCTTGAGGGGTTCATCCCTGCTGCCCGAATCGGCGCGCGCCAGATGGTCGAGGCAGTGGTCGCAGAAACGGCGATCCTTGGTGAACACCGAGTAGGAAACGAAATAGGGTGCGAGCATGGTGTAGAGCGATCCTGCCGATCCAATCGTGTGAAACAGGTGAAAGAGGTTGGCCCCGGGGAGGCTGGCCATGATGGCGTCCGCGAACTGGTGCAGGATCTTGTCCGACATGTCCACCACGAACCCGTACCAGGCCTCCTCCCCATCCATGGGTCCTTTGACCGGTTGCATGAGGAAACGGTTCATCTGCCGGTTTCCGGCAATGACGTCCTTGGCTTCCTTCTGCAGGATTCCCGTCAAGGTGCTCGACGAGGATCGTGAAAACGACATCCTCGGCATGTGGAGGGCCAGCTTCGTCCTCAGCCGACTCAACAGGCGCTCCTCCTCGCCGGTGGCCGGGGTCAGCGCACGATCCACGAATCGAAGAAGCAGCTCGCGACCGGCGAAGCGATCCAGGGACAGCTTCTCCCGATAGAACTGATAGGCGATGCTGTAGATGTTGTGGGCCAGGGTCTTGGGAGACGAGGCCCGGCCTTCCACGGCGGTCCTCCCGCGGGCCACGGCCTTGAGAAAAGCGGCCGGGGTCTCTGCTTGGTCCACCTCGGTCCAGGTGCGGGCGATGTTCAGGGCGCTGTGATCGTCCGAGCCGCCGATGAGGCGCTTCTTCCAGGGGTGGGTGCCGAACGGGGAGAACCCGTGCTTGTTCTCAAGGTCGTCCAGTTCCGCCTCCGTGAGCCGGCTCAAAATGGCCCGAAGAATCCGGT
Organism: uncultured Desulfobacterales bacterium; assembly: GCA_964475045.1. Taxonomy (GTDB): domain Bacteria; phylum Desulfobacterota; class DSM-4660; order Desulfatiglandales; family HGW-15; genus JAIPEI01. Next base: position 6,239 of record CAYYVD010000158.1, read on the forward strand.
TCTGGTACTCGTCCCTCGATCCGTTCAGCTCGAATGTGTTGAACAGGAGCAGGATTTCCTCCAGGTGCTCCACCGTGAGCCGGTCGTTGACGCTGTACAGCGGATGGGCCACTGCGTGTGGGATGCCCTCACGGTTGAGGTAGGGTACCAGATCGAAGACGTTTTCCCGGAGACGGGTGATGTCCCCGTGCTGGGCCTCGGTGACGCCGTAGGCCAGGACGTGGAGCTTGCAACCATCCTCCGGGAAGTAGGTGGTGATCTCCTCACTGACAAAGGTGTTCTCCAGGTGCGCGATCTCGAGGCCGCCGGCGATGGTGTTGTGATCCGTGATGGTCACGAAGTCCATGCCCCGGGACCGCGCGATCTCGTAAAGCCTGGACGGCTCGGTGTAGCTCTCCGAGCACCCGATTCGTCGAAGAATCCACTCCGATGGTCTCGTGGAGAATTTGGAGTGTACATGCAGGTCGACCCTCTTCGGCCTCGGTTTCATGGTCTGATCCTCCCGGTTCAGGATGAAAAGCGGAGATGGTTCACCGAGTAGGGCCGGGGCATTTCGTGCGCATTAGGATTGTGCGCGGATTCTGTTGGTTTCACCGCGGGTTTCGAGTTCATGGAAATCTAATGCGGGCCTAACGGGCGCAAAACAGCCGGGGGGGACAAGGCGGGTATGGCGTCGAACGCGCATACCGAACAGCGACGGATCTGGATGGGGGTGCTGGCCGAAGCCCGCTCCTCGGCCCTGGAGGCCGCTTGGGAGGAACTCCACGAACGGCCTGGCTACCGGCTGCTGCGTGGTCCGGAGACCGGCCTGGTCATGGTGAGGGGAAGGGCCGGCGGAACCGGCACGCCCTTTCACCTGGGGGAGGTACCCGTGACCCGCTGTACCCTCGAGATCGAAACCGGCCGGGTGGGAACCGCCTACGTCATGGGCCGGGAGCACCGTCGGGCCGAGCTGGCGGCCCTGTTCGACGCCTTGCTTCAGGACCCGGAGACCGGGCCGCGGCTCCGGTCGAGGGTCATCGAGCCTCTGCAACAGGAGCAGCAGGCTCGAACAGGGGCCGTCCGGGAGGAGACCGAACGCACCCGGGTCGACTTCTTCACCATGGTGCGAGGCGAGTAGCATGGGGACGAAGCACTCGGAACGGTTCCGCATGGCCCCGGGGTTCAGGTGTGCCACGGAGTCCCAGAAGGTCTTCCGGTCCATTCTGGAGGTCGTGTCCCGTCCCGGACGGATCCTGGCGGCGGGGGCGACCATCGCTCCTCCGGAGCCGATGGATCCGGCCTTCGGGGCCGTGTGCCTGACCCTCCTGGACTTCGAGACGCCCTTCTGGACGGATCTGCCGGAAAAATGCCCCGCCCTGGCCTGGCTGCGTTTTCACTGCGGTGCACCGCGGACCGTGGAGCCCCGCGAGGCGGGATTCGTTCTGATCACCCGGCCTTCCTCGCTCTGCCCGCTGGACCGCTTTCACCCCGGGGAGGAGGACCGACCCGAACGGGGGGCCACCGTGGTGGCGCAGGTGGCGGGTATGGGACACGAAGGGGGGCGAAGACTCACCGGACCCGGCATCGAGGCGAGCGCAAGCCTCCGGGTCGACGGGTTGCCGCCTTCCTTCTGGGCGGAGCGGGCCGCCATGCATCGCGGGTTTCCGTTGGGTTTGGATATCCTCTTCACGGCCCGGCACGCCCTCGCGGCGCTGCCGCGATCCACTCGAAACGGGGTTTAGCCATGTATGTGGCCGCCAAGGGCGGGGAAAAGGCCATCGCCGAATCGCACAAGCTCCTCGCCCGCAGGCGCAGGGGGGATCCTTCGGTGCCCGAGCTGACCCTGGACCAGATCGAGAACCAGCTCGGTCTGGCCGTGGACCGGGTGATGAGCGAGGGCTCCCTCTACGACCGCAGGCTGGCCGCGCTGGCCGTCAAGCAGGCCCAGGGGGACCTGGTGGAGGCGGTTTTCCTGCTGCGAGCCTACCGCACCACGCTTCCCCGGTTCGCGTGCTCGAGGCCTCTGAACACCGAAACCATGCTGGTGAAGAGGCGGGTGTCGGCCGCCTTCAAGGATCTGCCCGGCGGGCAGGTCCTGGGCCCGACCTACGACTACACGCATCGGCTCCTCGATTTTTCCCTGATGGGAGACGATCCCTGCGGTCCCTGCACCGGCGAGGATACAGAAGCCCCGGAGCCGCCCGCAACGGGGGCCTCCAGCGGGACCCGCATCACGGACCTCCTGCGCCTCGAAGGCCTGGTGGAGGAGGAACCCGCGGAAGCTTCGGAGCAAGAGACCGGGGACCTCACCCGGCAGCCGCTCCTGCTGCCGGCCGCCCGGCCCGTGCGGCTCCAGAACCTCGCCCGCGCGGACGAGGGGTTTCTCCTGTCCATGGCCTACTCTCTTCAGCGGGGGTTCGGGTTCGACGCCCATCCCTTCCTGGGTGAGATTCGCTGCGGTGAGGTGACGGTGGAGCTGGTTCCCGAGGAGCTGGGGTTTGCCGTGGCCATCGGTACGGTCGAGGTGACGGAGTGCACCATGGTCAACCGGTTCGCCGGAAGCCCCGAGGCCCCGCCGGAGTTCAAGACCGGCTACGGTCTCGTCTTTGGCCGCTGCGAGCGCAAGGCCATGTCCATGTCCATGGTCGACCGGGCCCTTCGTGGCCGCGAGCTGGGGGAGCCCTCGGACTACCCCGCCCAGGACGAGGAGTTCGTCCTGTTTCACAGCGACAATGTGGAGGCGTCCGGGTTCGTGCAGCACCTCAAGCTTCCTCATTACGTGGATTTTCAGTCCGACTTGAACCACATGCGCCGCATGCGGGAGGCGTTTTTTGCAGAGCGGACCGGAGAGACGAAACATGAAGGGGAATGATCAGGGGGGAGGCGGCGGGCAGGACCGCAGCGGCCGGGACAGACCGCTCCCCGGGTACAGCTTTGCCTATCTGGACGAGCAGACCAAGCGGATGATCCGGCGCAGCATCCTGAAGGCCGTGGCCGTTCCGGGGCACCAGGTGCCCTTCGGAAGTCGAGAGATGCCTCTGCCCTACGGGTGGGGAACCGGTGGAATTCAGGTCACCGCCTCCCTGATCGGCCCGGGGGACACCCTCAAGGTCATCGACCAGGGCGCGGACGACACCACCAACGCCGTGAGCATTCGGCGGTTCTTCGCCCGGACGGCCGGGGTGGCCACCACGACCCGCACCACGGAGGCGTCCATCATTCAGACCCGTCACCGGATTCCCGAGACACCGTTGCGCGAGGACCAGGTGCTGGTCTATCAGGTCCCCATTCCCGAGCCGCTGCGGCTCATCGAACCGCGCGCCGACGAAACACGCCGCATGCACGCACTGGCCGAGTACGGCGTCATGTACGTCAAGCTCTACGAGGACATCGCCCGGGAAGGCCGAATCGCCACGGCGTTCGATTACCCGGTCATGGTGAACGATCGATACCTCATGAGCCCTTCACCCATTCCCAAGTTCGACAACCCCAAAATGCATCGCATGCCGGCGCTCCAGGTCTTCGGGGCCGGCCGGGAAAAGCGCATCTACGCCGTCCCGCCGTACACCACGGTTCGAAGCCTGGACTTCGAGGATCACCCGTTCGAGGTGGAGTCCTGGTCCCGGGGCTGCACGTTGTGCGGGTCGCTGAGCAGCTTTCTGGACGAGATCGTGGTGGACGACCGGGGCGGCAGGCTCTACGTCTGCTCGGACTCCGACTTCTGCCGCCGGAGAATCGACTCCGGACACCGTGGCCAGTGTGCGGAGGCCCCGTGAGCGCCGAGCCGGAAAGCCCCCTCCTCGAGGCAAGGGCCGTGAGCCGCTTCTACGGATCGATCGTGGGGTGTGACCGCATTTCCTTCTCCTTGTGGCCGGGTGAGGTCCTGGGCATCGTGGGGGAGTCCGGCTCCGGAAAGACCACGGTGCTCCGGTGCGTTTCCGGCCGCATGCCGCCATCCGAAGGACGTGTACGATACCGGAGCCGGGTGCACGGGTGGATGGATCTTCACGAGACGACCCTTTCCCTGAGACGCCGGGTCATGCGGAGCGAGATGGGCTACGTGCACCAGAACGCCCGGGACGGGTTGAGGATGCGGATCAGTGCCGGGGGAAACATCGGGGAGCCTCTTCTGGCCAACGGGCTGCGCCATTACGGGTGCGTTCGAGCACAGGCCGTCGAGTGGCTCGAGCGGGTGGAGATCGATCCAGGGAGGATCGATGATCCACCGGACACGTTTTCCGGGGGCATGCAGCAGCGCCTGCAGATCGCTCGAAACCTCGTCACCGAACCCCGCGTGCTGTATATGGACGAACCCACGAGCGGGCTCGACGTGTCGGTGCAGGCCCGCCTGCTGGACATCCTCCGGCGGCTCGTGGTGGAGCTGGGGCTGTCCATGATCATGGTGACCCACGACCTGGCTGTGGCGCGGCTTCTGGCGCACCGGCTGTTCGTGATGAAGTCGGGGGAGGTGGTGGAATGCGGGTTGACCGACCAGGTTCTGGACGATCCCCAGCACCCGTACACCCAGCTCCTGGTCTCCTCCATTCTTCCGCCGTGAGGTGCCTGTGAACGCGATGGTCCAAGTCCGCGGGCTTCGAAAGGGGTTCGTGCTCCACACCCAGGGAAACGTGCACATCCCGGTGTTCGAGGGCTTTTGTTTCGACCTCCTGCCCGGAGAGAGCGTCGGGCTGGTCGGACCGTCCGGCGCGGGAAAGAGCACCCTGCTTCGGCTCCTCTACGGAAACTACCGGGTGGAGCAAGGCTCCATTCGAGTCCGCCACAGAGGCTCCCTGGTGGATCTCGCTGCGGCGGACCCCCACACCGTCCTCGAGAGCCGGCGGTGGACCGTGGGTTACGTGA
>CAYYVD010000159.1:0-11039 GCA_964475045.1 uncultured Desulfobacterales bacterium
AGCTTCGGGCCCTGGAGGCGCACGCCTCCCAGGTGACCAAGACCAACATCCCGGCGCTCTCCATTCTGGACGTGGCCCGGTCCGCGGCCCACTTTCGAGGGGTCCAGGGGCGGGTGGCCCTGGCCGAGGGATTCGTCTCGGAGCGGCTGTTCATCAACATCGACGAGGGGCCATGATTCCCCATGCCCGCGTGCAGGTGGAGGAGGACGAGGTGGCCGAGGTCGCCCGGGTGCTGCGGTCCGGCCGGCTCGCCCAGGGTGCCGAGGTGGCCGCGTTCGAGCGGGAGACGGCCGAGTTCCTGGGCGTGCGGGAGGGGGTGGCCGTGAGCTCGGGCACCGCGGCCCTGCACCTGGCCCTCCTGGCGCTGGGGGTGGGGCCGGGAGACGAGGTCGTCGTCCCGAGCTACGTGTGCTCCGCTCTGGTCCACGCGGTGCGGCACGCCGGGGCCGTCCCGGTGCTGGTGGACGTGGACCCGGAAACCTGCAACATGGATCCGGAGGCTGCGAAGGGGGCGATGGGACCCGCGACCCGGGCGGTCATCGTGCCCCACCTCTTCGGCCGGCCTGCGGAGGTGGAGCGCATTGTGGAACTGGGCGTCCCCGTGATCGAGGACTGCGCCCAGAGCCTCGGGGCCCGGATCGGAGAGCGCATGGCGGGTGCTGTGGGGGCGCTGGCCGTGTGCTCGTTCTACGCCACCAAGATGCTGGGCGTGGGGGAAGGAGGCATGGTGCTCTCGAACGACCCGGCCGTGGCGGCGGAGGTCCGGGACCGGCGGGACTATGACGAGAAGGAGACCTTCGCCGTCCGGTACAATGTCAAGCTCACGGAGATGCAGGCGGCCCTGGGGCGCCGGCGGCTGAGAAAGCTCCCCCAGTGGATCGAGCGCCGAAGGGGGTTGGCGAAGGCGTATCGGGACGGGCTGGCAGGTGCGAGCGTGGGGCTCCCGCCCGAGGACGAGGACGGTGTGTGGTTTCGGTTCGTGGTGGACGTGCCGGATGCGGCCGGCTTCATTGCACGGGTGGAGCAGAAGGGGGTCGTCTGCCGGAGGCCGGTGTTCCGGCCGCTTCACCACTTTCTGGGGTTGCCCGGGTTCGAGGTCACGGAGCGCCTCTGGTCGCGCTCCGTGTCCCTTCCCTTGTACCCGTCGTTGCAAGACACCGAGGTGCATCAGGTCGTGGATGCCGTATGGAGAAGCCTCGAGAAAAGGGGATGAGCGGCGGGGTTTCCGTGACGGGTCGCAGGATGGTGTATGCGGCCCTGGCGGTGGTGTTCGCCCTGCTTCTCACGTCCCCGGTGCGGCGGTTCTTCTTCAGCGGGGGCATGCGGTGGGTTTACATCCTGGTGTTCGCCTTCACCCTGAGCTGTGCGCTGACCCCGGCCCTGGCCCGGCTCGCACGGCACCTCGGCATCCTGGACCTCCCGGACCGCCGAAAGGTCCACGACGACGGCACACCGCTCCTGGGCGGGGTGGCCGTCATGGTGTCCCTGGGCGCGTCCCTTCTGGCGAACATGGTCCTGGAGCCGCGCATGGTCGTGCTGCTGTGCGGCGCCCTGGTGGTCGGGATCATGGGCGTGGTGGACGACTGGCGGGGGGTGCCGGCGCGTGTCAAGCTGCTCGTCCAGGTGGTCGTGGTCCTGGTGCTCGTTCAGCAGGGGATCGTCCTGGACCTGGTGGCCCCGAGGACCGCGTGGGGGTTCGGGATCAACGCGATGCTGACCCTGCTCTGGATCGTGGGGATCACCAACTCCATGAACTTCTTCGACGGTATGGACGGCCTGGCCGCCGGGCTGAGCGGGGTGATCGCCCTCTTCATCGGCATCGTGTCCTTTCAGACCCATCAGCCCGCCATGGGCTGGATCGCCGTGGCCATCCTGGGCAGCTGTCTGGGGTTTCTTCCGTTCAACTTCCGGTGGAGGGCGCCGGCGTCCGTGTTTCTGGGGGATACGGGGAGCACCTTTCTCGGCTTCATCCTCTCGGGCCTGGCCATCCTGGGGTACTGGGCCGACGGCAACCCCATCGTCTCCTTTGCCACCCCCGTGCTCATCTTCTGGATCCTGATCTTCGACATGACCTACATCAGCGTGGAGCGGGTCCTGAGCGGAAAGGTCCGAAGCGTGCAGGAGTGGATCGACTACGTGGGAAAGGACCACCTGCATCATCGTCTCTTCTTTCTCCTGGGCTCCAAGCGAAAGGCCGTGATCGCCATCCTGCTGTTTGCCGCCAGCCTGGGGCTGAGCAGCATCGTGCTGCGCCACACCACCACCGCGGAGTCCCTCCTTCTCATCCTCCAGGCCGCCCTGATCGTCTCCATCTTCTCGGTGATCGAGCGGGCCGGCCGAAATCATCCGTGAACCCTCCGGTTTGTCAACACATTCGCCCGGGCAGCCGCGTTGAGCGGGCCGACAGAGGCTTGACACGCGACGGGGTTTTGTCTATGGTGCTTCGACCCTCCATGAGCACCAGGGACGATGGACCATCCCTTTGAACGCGAACCCCGCGGCTGCCAGCGTGATTCGGCCACGGTACGAGCTTTCGCGTAGACCGCCCGATCATGCCTGAACGGGCGACACTGGTAACGAACCCGGATTTCGAACTCCATTGGACAGGTGTGTTGAGCCTATGGCGCAGCTGGAGCTCGAGGAGATCAGCGTACGATTCGGCGGGTTGAAGGCCCTCTCAAAGGTGAGCTTTCACGTAGACGCCGGGGAGGTGGTGGGGCTGATCGGACCGAACGGCGCGGGCAAGACCACGGTCTTCAACGTGATCACCGGGGTGTACGGGACCAGCCACGGGGAGGCCAGTTTCGAGGGAAAAAGCCTTCTGGGGAAGCGGCCGCATCAGATCCTGTCCCGGGGCATTGCCAGGACCTTCCAGAACATTCGGCTGTTTACCAACATGACGGCGTTGGAGAACGCCATGGTGGCCCAGCACTGCCGATCGGGCGCCGGGGTGGTGGGCGCGGTGCTGCGGAGCGGGCGCCAGCGGGACGAGGAGCGCCGCATTCGAGAGAAGGCCATGGAATCGCTGGCGCTCATGGGGGTGGAACGGTATGCGGACGAGGTGGCCCAGAACCTCCCCTATGGACTGCAGCGCCGCCTGGAGATCGCCCGGGCCCTGGCGTCCGAGCCCAAGCTGCTGCTCCTCGACGAGCCCGCGGCGGGCATGAACCCAGCGGAAAGCAAGGCGCTCATGGACTCCATCGGCCGCATCGCGGACCTGGGCATCAACGTGCTCATGGTGGAGCACGACATGAAGGTGGTCATGGGCGTGTGCAGGCGGATCGTGGTGATCGACTACGGGGTGAAGATTGCGGAGGGAAAGCCGGGGGAGATTCAACAGGATCCCAAGGTGATCGAGGCATACCTGGGTCAGCCTGCGGCGTGAGAAGGGCACAGGCGTGAGCTTGCGATTGGGAGTGTGGGCCGGCGGCAGCGGAAGATCAGGCTGCCGGGGTGACATCGAGAACCAACAACAGGAGGGTGTGGCATGAAGCGAAGCTGGATGAAGGCAGTGGTTCTGGGCATGGTGCTGGTGCCGTTCTTGTGCGGTGCGGCTGCGGCGGAGAGCTTGAGGGTCGGGTCCATGAGTCCCCTCACCGGCCCGTATGCGGCGGACGGGAACGACATCGCCAACGGCGTGAGAACGGCCATCGCCGTGGTGGAAGAGGAAGGTGGCATTCCGGGCTTTGACGAGATCGAGCTCTTTCCACAGGACACGGCCTGCGACCCGAAGCAGGCGGTCGCCTCGGCGAACAAGCTGCTCAACCTGGAGGTGGTGGGCGTGATCGGGGCCTACTGCTCCTCCTCGACGATTCCCGGATCCGAGGTGCTGGCCGAGGAAGACGTTCCCATGATCACCCCGGCCTCCACCAACGAGAAGGTGACGGAGCGGGGGCTTCCCTACATGTTTCGCATGTGCGGCCGTGACGACGACCAGTCCAAGACCGCGGGCAAGTTCATTCAGGACTATTTGAAGGCCAAGACGGTCTACATCGTGGACGACAAGACCACCTACTCTCAGGGCCTGGCCGAAAACGTGAAGGCCGAGTGCGGGAAGCTGGGGGTCGAGGTGGTGGCCCACGATCACGTGAACCAGGGGGACAAGGATTTCTCCGCGGTGCTGACCAAGATCAAGGCGGCGGACCCGGACCTCTTCTACATGAGCCTGCAGAACTCCTCCTCGGGGAGCCTCATGGCGATCCAGGCGAAGCGGTCCGGCGTGAAGTGCCCGATCCTGGCCCAGGACGCCGTGTATCACCCCCAGTTCATCAAGATCGCCAAGGATGCGGCCGAGGGCGTGTACTTCACCTTCGGGTACGTGGACAAGACCACGGACGCCTTCAAGAAGTACTACGCCAAGTACACGGAGATGTTCGGGGAGCCGGGGGCCTACTCGCACTACGCCTACGACAGCGCGTACGCGCTGCTGACGGCCATCAAACGGGCCGGCTCCACCGATCCGGACGACATCAAGGCCGAGATCATGAAGATGGACTTTGACGGCGCCTCCAAGCGCGTGAAGTTCTTCGACAACGGGGATTCCAGCTCCAACTACATCGTCCAGGCGGTAAAGGACGGGGAGTTCGTGAACTTCTGGAACCCGGCCACCGGAGAGCTGTACTAGACCAAGGGCGGTCTCCGGCCGGTCTTCGGCCGGAGACTCCCGTCTCCTGCGTCTTTTCGAATGCAGACCTGCCACCTGAAACCGGGAACGGCCCATGGAGTTCTTTCTGCAGCAGCTGATCAACGGTCTGACCCTGGGGGGCATCTATGCGCTCATCGCGCTGGGCTACACCATGGTCTACGGGATCATCCAGCTGATCAACTTTGCTCACGGGGAGTTCTTTGCGGCCGGCGGGTACATGGGGGTGATCCTGCTGAGCTTTCTGGCGAGCCAGGGCTACATGGAGACCCACCCCTACCTGTGCCTGAGCGGGTCTCTGTGCCTGGCCATGCTCTATTGCGCCTTTCTGGCCATGGCCGTGGAGAAGGTCGCCTACAAGCCGCTCCGGTACGCCTCCAGGCTGAGCATCCTCTTGAGCGCCCTGGGCATGTCCATCTTCCTGCAGAACGGCCTGATGCTGACCCAGGGGGTCTACGACAAGGCCTACCCGTCGGTGTTCAGCCAGGCCGGGTTCGAGCACGGCATGATCCGGGTGAGCTACCTGCAGATCGCCATCGTGCTGGTGACCGTGCTGCTGCTGGTGGCCCTCAACGCGCTGGTCTACAAGTCGCGGATCGGCAAGGCCATGCGGGCCACGGCCCAGGACAAGGTGATGAGCGCGCTGGTGGGGATCAACAGCAACCGGATCATCAGCATCACCTTCGCCCTGGGCGCGGCCATGGCGGCCGCGGCCGGGATCATGGTGGGGCTCTACTACGGGTCGGTGCGCTACGACATGGGGTTCGTGCCCGGAATCAAGGCCTTCGCCGCCGCCGTGCTGGGCGGGATCGGAAACATCACCGGCGCCATGATCGGAGGGCTGATCATCGGCATGGTGGAGATCTTCGGGGCCGGGTACATCTCGGGGCAGTACAAGGACGTGTTCGCGTTCATCATTCTCATCGCGGTGCTCTACTTCATGCCCACCGGGATCATGGGGGAGAACGTAGACGACACGAGGTTGTAGAAGCGTTTCTCTCTTCCGGTGACTCGTTGAACCTGGAGCTCGAAGGCCTGGCATGACCCAGGAGACCAAGAACATCTGGAAGGTCTATGCGATCGGCCTGGTGTGGCTGTTCGGTCTGCTGTGGCCGCTTCTCGGAATCCACGAGGACGGGACCCTGTCCGTGGACCGGGCCCTTCGGGTCTGGCTGTACGTCTTCGGCGGGACCGCGGTGATCCTGGCGGTGTACTTCCTGCACCGCGGGAACAAACTGGCCTGGCTGGTCACACCGGTGGTCCGATTTCAGCAGGCCACGGGTCGAACGGCCGGGTCGGTGCCCACCTGGGTGTGGATCGCTGCGGTGCTGGCGGGCGCCCTGGTGTTCCCCCAGGTGACCAACCGCTACGCCCAGGACGTGGCCATCAACGTGCTGGTCTACATCTGCCTGGGCCTCGGGCTGAACATCGTGATCGGCCTGGCGGGCATGCTGGACCTGGGCTACATCGCCTTCTACGGCGTGGGCGCCTACACCTACGCCCTCTTGAGCATCCACTTCGGACTCTCCTTCTGGCTGGCCCTGCCCGTGGCCGCATTCCTCTCCTGCATCGCGGGGTGCATCATCGGGTATCCCACGCTTCGCATGCGCGGGGACTACCTGGCCATCGTGACCCTGGGCTTCGGGGAGATCGTGCGGATCATCCTCAACAACTGGATGTCCCTGACCCACGGGCCGAACGGCCTCCTGGGGATCAAGCCGCCGGGGGTCTACTACCCGAGCTTCGATGGGGGCCTGAGCCTCGAGCACCTCTACCTCCGCAAGCTGGACCTGGTCTACTACGTGATCCTGGCCCTGGCCGTGGTCACGGTGATCTCGGTCTACCGGTTGAACCACTCGCGGATCGGGCGGGCCTGGGAGGCGATTCGGGAGGACGAGACCGCGGCGGAGCTCATGGGGGTGAACACCTTCCTGCTGAAGCTCCTGGCCTATGCCATGGGGGCCATCTTCGGGGGGCTGGCGGGGGCGTTCTTTGCGGCGCGCATGCGGTTCGTGAGCCCGGAAAGCTTCACCTTCCTCGAGTCGGCCATGGTGCTCTCCATGGTGGTGCTGGGGGGCATGGGGTCGATCCCGGGCATCATTCTCGGCACCATGGCGCTGATCGTGCTGCCCGAGGTGTTCCGGGAGATCGAGCTCTACCGCATGCTGGCCTTCGGCGCGGCCATGACCGCCATGATGATCTTCCGCCCCAAGGGCCTGATCCCGGCCAAACGGGTGGGCGGCCGCTCGGAGGAGCGCGGAGGAGGGCCTTGAGAGGGGAGCCCATACTGGCGTTGCGGAACGTGGAGTCCGGGTACGGGCGGATTCAGGCCCTCAAGGGGATCTCCCTGGAGGTGCATGCCGGCGAGATCGTCTGCATGATCGGGGCGAACGGCGCGGGCAAGACCACCACCCTCATGACCATCTGCGGCATCGTGAAGTGCACCGGCGGGGAGATCGTGTACGACGGCCGGGCCATTCACGGGGCGGTCCCGGCGACCCTCCCGCCTCTCGGCCTCTGCCAGGTGCCGGAGGGCCGGCGGATCTTCCCCCGGCTGGGGGTGGAGGACAACCTGGAGATGGGGGCCTTCTTTCGCAAGGACCGGGTGCAGATTCAGCGGGACATGGAGCACGTCTACGACCTGTTTCCGGCCCTCAAGCAGCGACGGCGGCAGAAGGGCGGCACCCTCTCGGGCGGGGAGCAGCAGATGCTGGCCATCGGGCGCGCGCTCATGAGCCGTCCCAAGGTCCTGCTCATGGACGAGCCGTCCCTGGGGCTGGCCCCGCTCTTCGTGCAGAAGATCTTCGAGATCGTGCGGGAGATCAACGACAAGGACGGAACCACCATTCTGCTCGTGGAGCAGAACGCGAACATCGCCCTGCAGACCGCGGAGCGGGGGTATGTCCTGGAGACCGGCCGGATCATCATGGAGGACCGGGCCGAGGCCCTGCTCGCAGACCCCAAGATCCGCCAGGCCTACCTCGGGGAGTGAGTGTTTCGGGGCGAAATTTCGGGGACAATGAATTTCGGGGACACCATACTCAATTCTTCATGAATTCGAGCGACAGGGTCCCATGTCTCATTTCAAGAATTAAGTATGGTGTCCCCGAAATTCAAATTCATTCCCAATTTCGTATGGTGTCCCCGAAATTCCTGGATGTGAAAGGTCTTCTCGGCGTTCTTGGCGTCTTTGCGAGAAAACACGCTTCTTACGAATTCGTCGACGTTCAGTGCGTCGGCTCGTCCATCGCGGCGTCTCGAAGGGCCAGCACGTGCCCGGCGAGGCCTGCGGAGGCCCGCTCCACGTCGGTCCCGCCGGTGTTGACCACCAGGTCGTAGTGGATCGGGTCGGCGATGTCCCGGTTGAAGGACTTCTTGACATAGGCGGTGCGCTTGCTCTCGCGGTTGAGCACCCGGGCCCGGGCCTCGTCCAGGGAGATGTCGAAGCGTTCTGAGACGTTGCGGAAGCGGGTCTCTTCCGGAGCGATGATTCGAACGGCGAAGCGCTCCTCCTGGGGGAGGATGAAGTTGGCGCCGCGGCCCACGATCACGGCGTGGCCGTGCAGGCCGATGGCCGTGACGATGCTCACGAGGTGCTTGAGGTAGGTGCCGGGGTAGATGTACTCGCGCTCGAGGCACGAGGCGAGAAAATCGTCGATGCCGAAGCGCCTCTGCTTCTCCATGGCCCGCACCACGTCCGCGCTGATGTCGGCGCTGTCCGCAATGATCTCCACCATGGCCTTGTCGAAGAGGTCGAACTCCAGCCGTTCGGCCAGGCCCTTGGCGATCAGGGTGCCGCCGCTTCCCGCCTCCACGGACACGGTGATGGTGGAGAGCCCGCGGATCCAGTCGTCCTTTTTCTCCTGGCCCCGCTGCTCCCAGCGCTCGATCTGCTTGCGAATGAGGTCCTCTCTCAACGGTTCGCTCATCTCCATGATGTGTACCTCCTGTGGGTTTTCCGGTGGATCCCCCGGGTTACGATGCACCCTCTTCGAAGCGCCGAAGGCGCTCCTCCAGGGCCGGATGGGTGGACAGGTAGGACGTCCATCCGGGTGGCCGTCCCTTGGCCTTGGAGGTCTTCCGCTCCTGGATCCGCCGCATCAACCGGGCGAAGTGATCTGGGGAAATGCCGTTGGTCCGAAGGAAGGAGAGGGCATGGTCGTCCGCCTGGCGCTCGAACTCCCTGGAGTAGGCCAGCTCCGTCAGCATGACCGGAAGGCCCAGAAAGATCTCCGAGGAGCCGGACACGTCCCCGGTGACCGCAAGCAGCGCGAACCCGAGGAGGGAGCCCTGCACAAGACGGCGCATGCCGTGGCGGTGCACCACGTGGCCGACCTCGTGGGCCAGCACCGCGGTCAGCTCGTGATCGTGGCGGGCGATTCGGACCATCTCGTCGGTGAAAAGGACAGTCCCATCGGGCAGGGCGAAGGCGTTGGGACCCAGAGGGCCGCCCTGTCGAAAGAGAACGGTGATCTTGGGGCCGTGGAGGTGCTGGAGCACGGTCTTGAAATGATCCCTGAGCCGGTCCCGGGTCGTGCGAGGCAGCTGGGAGGGGCGCAGGAAGGAACGGTCCAGAATGGTCAGGGTCTGACGGCCCGCCAGCTCATAGGCGGAGGCCGGCAGGTGCTCGGCCACCACCCGGGCCGTGAAGGGGACCCCGTACCGGATGCCGCCCCAGAGAAAGACCGCCATGATGAGCAGGGCGGCCAGGATGTAGGGCCAGCGGCTCTCCAGGCGGTGGAGGCGCCTGGACCAGACCGAGCGGCCGTGTTGCTCGAGGATGCGGTCCACGGTGTCGTTGTCGCCGCTTTCAAAGGCTCCGCCGTCCGGGAAGTGGAGCGTTCGAGGGGTGTGGGCCAGGCGGGAGGAGACCTTGAGGTCGAAGTGGGATCGCTCGGCGAGGGGCTTGCCTTCTTCCGACTCCACGCGGACCTCGCCGGATCCGTAAACCCTGCAGACGGCATCGGTGGCCGTGGAGGTCCGGCCGTCGTACCATGTGCCTCGAAGGGCGATCATAGGCCCAGGTCCAGGTCCAGGAACTCCCCGGCCTCCTCGCCCACGGCGCCGATCTGCTTCTCCTCGGCCGCGATGAACCGGTCCAGGGGTCCGGCGGCCAGCAGGGTCAGGTGCTCCACCTTGTAGCGCAGGGTGCGGATCACGGCCCAGGGATGGAAGAGCCCCAGGGTGAAGGCGGTGGCCAGGGTGTTCGTGAGAACGATCCAGCCGTAGCCCTTGATCTCGAGATCGGCCGAGAAGCGGTGCTCGTCGATGCGGGCGGCGTTGAAGAGGAGGTTGGTGGTCCGGACGGAGAAGAAGGCGAACAGATAGAGGTAGAGGACCGCGAACCCCAGGACGGAGAGGGGCGCAAACAGGAACGCGAGCCCGATGGTGCCGGCCAGGCCGATCCCCAGGGGGATGAGCGCGCCCAGGAAAAGCCGGTAGTAGTCCCCCGGCACGGCGTCGAAGGAGAAGTTTGTGGTTCCGTACCGGTGGTTCTCCACCACAAAGGCCTTCTGACGGTAGTACACGTACGGGAACAGGAGGCCCAGGGTGAAGGGCACGAGGATGGGCCACAGGAGGTAGGCCTTGGCCGCATCCATGACGGATCCACGAAACCCGAAGCGGATGCTCCGGTAAGCGCTGTTGCGGGCGTTGAACGCCAGGGACTGGACCACGATCCAGGGCAGGGCCGCCAGGAAACCAAAGCCCAGGACCCAGGCCAGGAACGGAATGAGCTGCTCCAGGACGGAGTACAGGATGAACGCGCCCACCACCAGTGCCCTGCCCTTGAGGATCTTGACGGGATCGGCCAGGTAGGCGAAGCTTGCGCCCTCCAGGCGGGTGCTGGCGTACAGGTATCGCTTTCGCCGGACCTTGGCCCAGGCCGAGTACACGCCCAGGGTGACGACGGAGAGAATGGCGTTCACCAGCCAGATCTTGAAGTACTCCCACCCGGCGCCCCGAAACGACAAGGGGACGTGCTCGGTGTCCGGGGGGGGCGGTTCCGGAGAACCCGCTCGAACGGCGGGTTCCTCAGAGACCCCGGCAGGCGGGGGAGGGGCGGAGGAAGGCGATGCGGCCGGGCGGGGCCGGGTCAGGACCGCGTCCACGCCGATGCGCCGGAGGGCCGTTACGAAGGATCGCGCCCGGGACTCAGGGAGGCCCTTTTTGAGGACCACCCGGCGTCCGGACAGGATGCGGTCGGCCGTTTCCGAGGACAGCCCGAACCGGGCGGAAAGGGCGCGCTTGACCGTGCCCGGGTCCTGCCCTTCGAGCACGGTCCCCTTGGATACCACGTTGTAGGTTGCTTCCTCCATCCCCCGTCCCTTGCGGTTCGAGCGTTGCGGAGAGTTTCGGGCTTGAATTTCAGAATTTCGGGGACACCATACTTAATTCT
>CAYYVD010000160.1:0-10984 GCA_964475045.1 uncultured Desulfobacterales bacterium
GGGCGGGTGGGTCCGGGATCCCCGGGTCATCACGGACAAGTACACGGAAAACGGGGAGATCGTCTACGGTGAGTTCAAGCAGGGAGACGCCTTCAAGGCCGCCAAGGAAGAGCTCAAGACCCTGAAGACCGACTGGGCCCTTCTGGACGGCTTCGTCGACAAGATGGTCTGGACCCTCTCCAGCACCACCTTCCTCTGCCTGATGAACACCATCGAGAGCATTCGGGCCAAGAAGCGCTTCTTCTGGGACTCGGCCAAGAGCACCCAGATCTACTGGCTGGGCGCCAACATGAACTGCGAGGCCTTCCTCGGGTTCAACGCCTTCAACACCCAGAAGATGACCGGCCAGCGGGAGATCGACTTCATCAAGTACCGTCAGCTCCTGGCCGAAGGCCGGACCTTCGACGACGACTTCGCCGAAGAGGTGCTTCCCAAGCCCAAGGACTGATTCACCGCCGTCCCCAAGCGGCCGCAGGCCGAACCTTCGACCTGCGGCCGTTTTGCCTTCCCTCCCGCTGCGCGGGCAGGGGCCCGCAGGGAGGCGCTTCACCGACGGCGTCCAAACCAGGAGGATTCGGACATGGCTCTAGAACACATCGAGGCAACGGTTCAAGACGGCCTGGGGACCATCACCCTGAACCGGCCGCCGGTCAACATCCTGAACATCGCCATGATGGAGGAGATCAACGGCGTCCTGAGGGAGTGGCAGAACGATCGGGACATGAAAGCCCTGCTCATCGACGCCAAGGGCAAGTGCTTTTCCGCGGGGGTGGACGTGGGCGAGCACATGGGGGATCTGGCCCCCAAGATGATCGAGGCCTTTCACGGCATGTTCCGCCTTCTGGACGGCTTCGACATCCCCACGGTGGCCTCGGCCTACAGCTCCTGCCTCGGCGGGGGATGCGAGCTGGCCGTGTTCTGCGACATGGTCCTTGCGGCCGACGACCTCAAGATCGGACAGCCGGAGATCCAGGTGGGCGTGTTCCCCCCCATTGCGGCCCAGATCTTCCCGCGGGTCATCGGACGAAAGGCGGCCGTGGAGCTCATCCTGTCCGGCCGCGTGATCGGCGCGGACGAGGCGCTTCGGCTGGGGCTGGTGAACAAGGTCGTCGCCCGGGACGATCTGGCGTCCGAGACCGCCGCCTTTGTCAAGCCCTACCTGAACCTGAGCGCCGAGGTCCTTCGAAAGACCAAGAAAGCCGTCTTTGCAGGCCTGCGAGACGACCTGGAAGGGGCGTTGAAGCCCATCGAGGACATCTATCTCAACGAGCTCATGCAGACGGAAGACGCCCAGGAGGGGCTCAAGGCCTTCCTCGAGAAACGCAAGCCCGAGTGGAAGAATCGCTAGGGCTCCCCGGCGTCCCGGCGGCCCCGCCGGGACGCTTTTCAAGGAGTTTCGGGGACACCATACGAAATTCAAGCCCAAGCAAAATGCGATGACCTCGACACCCCCGCCCCCCCGTCCTTGAATCTCCTCCGCACCCCGGCTTCCCACCCTGTCTACGATTCCGGAAACCGGTCCATCCCTTGTCCCGAAAATCGGGACGGAACCCTTGCCCCTTTCCCGCCTCGAAACCTGGACGCACACGCGGTTTTCGAAGTGTTTTCGGCATGTTTTTCTCTCCCTCCCCGCTTCCCAATCCACGCCGCCGAGAGCCCCCAGCCGGCTTCCTACCCGGCACGATATCTGCATTCGTGATCCCCGGCCGGGAACCCGCACCGCATGCGAACGGGGCGGGCGGCCGGTACGACGGCCCGTGAACGCATCGTTGTCTCGTAGTCAAGAATCCTCAGGGAGGGAAGCCATGTCCTTGTTTGCCAAAGCCAGCCTCAAGCACAAGCTCTACGGTCTGAACGTGTTCTACCTGATCCTTCTGGGTATTGTGGGCTTCTTTTATGTCAATTACAACGGCCTCATCGGCGAGCTGTCCAGCCGCCAGCAGGCCACGGGCTCGATGACCGACAACACGCGCACGGCCGCCTTCGCCGCCAAGGACTACCTGGCCGGCCGGATCTCCTTCTCCGATCTGGAGAGCGCTTTTCAGCCCTATCTTCAGGCCCGGAGCGAGGCCGGGGGGCTTCGAGCCGCTGGGGCCATCTGGGAGGATCTGCAGCGGATTCGCGACCTCCGCCGGGACAACGCCGCCATCGAGGCCGAGATCGAGGAGCTGATGTCCCACTCCATCGCCCAGTCCAACGGCTACATCGAGCAGGTGAGCCAGAAGCTGGCCGATCCGGAGGCCCGTCACGAGGTGAGCCGGCTGGAGCGGCTCGTCATCATGGGAGCGAGCGTGAACACCACCTCCAGCTTTCAGCTCCGGCTGCTGTTCAACCGGGTGAAGGAGGACCTGCAGGCCAAGGAGGCGCTGTTCGCCTTTCTCGACAAGCTCCTGGCCAACGTGGAGAACGATCTCCAGCGCCTGACAGGGACCCCCTTCGAGAACATGGCGCGTGAAGCCAAGAAGGCCAACCTGCGCGTCAAGGATCTGGCGCGCTCCTTCACCGAAAACGCCCAGCATATCGACACCCTTCGAAATCAGATCTTTCAGGGCCTCGAGCAGACCATGTCGGCGATTCGGGTCATGGAAAAGGACGCCAGCCGCTCCTTCGTCACCCGGGTCAAGGGCTACTTCCAGACCATCGTCGCAGTTCTGCTCGTCACCTCGGTGCTCGGCATCGGTTTGAGCCTGCTCCTGGCCGGGAGGTTGTCCCGAGCTCTCGAGCAGATCATCGGAAAGCTTTCCGAGGCGTCCGCACAGATCACCTCCGCTTCGGGCCAGGTGTCCGCCTCGGGTCAGTCCCTGGCCGAGGGGGCGAGCGAGCAGGCCGCGTCCATCGAGGAGACCTCCTCCTCACTGGAGGAGATCAGCTCCATGACCCGCCGGAATGCGGAGAACACCCGCGAGACCAACCGGGTCATGATGGAGGAGGCGGCGCCCAACTTCCGGAGCATCGCGGAGCGCATGGAGAACATGAAGGCCGCAATCCAGAAGACCGTGGCCAACAGCGACGAGACCGCCAAGATCGTGAAAACCATCGATGAGATCGCGTTCCAGACCAACCTCCTGGCCCTGAACGCGGCGGTGGAGGCGGCCCGGGCCGGAGAGGCCGGGGCCGGGTTCGCCGTGGTCGCCGACGAGGTGCGCAACCTGGCCATGCGGGCCGCCGAGGCGGCCAAGAACACCTCCGGGCTGATCCACACGTCCAACGACTCCATCAAGGAGGCGGCCGAGCTCAACGAGCAGGTGGTGGAGGCCCTGGACGCGAACAGCCGCATCACCGAAAAGGTGGGGAAGCTGATCGGCGAGGTGGCAGCCGCCTCCGAGGAGCAATCCCGCGGAATCGACCAGATCAGCCGGGCCGTGGCGGAGATGGACAAGGTGACCCAGCAGACCGCAGCCGGCGCCGAGGAGTCCGCCGGCGCCTCGGAGGAGATGAACGTCCAGGCCAGGGAGATGACCCGCGTGGTCCAGGACCTGCTTGCGCTGACCGAGGGTCACAAGGCCTTCCGCGAGGGATCGGAGGGAGCCTCCGGGTCCCCCGCCGGGGCGCCGCCGGACTCGAGATACGCGATCGGCCCCGCCTCCTCCGAAGCCCGGCCGGCCAGGCGCGGCCGCCCTGGAAAAGACGGCGAGGTCCGGCCGGACCAGGTGATCCCCTTTGAAGACGACGCGGCGTTCAAGGACTTCTGATCGAAGAGCTCTCGCCAGGACGCCCTGTCTTTCTCTGCAGCCCGGCGTCCTGACGCGGGAGGAAGAACTCTTTCCTGCGAGTCCCGGTGGGGGCCGCTACCTTAGCCCGGGAAGCCGCCTGCCCCGTTCCAGAGGCAGATCGAAGACGAACCGGCTGCCGGTCCGCCCGTCGCTCTCCACGCGAATGCGGCCGTGGTGGGCCTCCACCGCCATCTTGCAGAAGGTGAGCCCCAGCCCGGTGGTGTACATCCGCCCGTCCCCCTTTTTCTGGAGCTGAGCGTACTTGTCGAAGATGTCCTCCTGGTGCTCGGGCGGCACGCCGGGACCACGGTCCAGAACGGTGAATCGGATCGCACCGGGGGCCGGGTAACCGAACCCTACACGGACGGTCTCCCCCTCCGGGGAATAGCTCACCGCGTTCATGAGGAGGTTCTGAAGCACCCGGAGCAGGACCCCCCGATCCCCCCAGAAGGGCTCCACATCGGAGGGTTCCCCGGGGTCCTCCTCCTCGAAACGAAGGCGCTTCGTTTCCATGGACCAGTAGACCCGCGCCATGGCTTCCCGAAGAAGGTCCAGAGGATCGATCCGCTCGTAGACGAGGTCCAGCTTGCCCTCCTCCAGGCGCGCGATGTCGAGCAGATTGGTGACCATGCTGTAGAGGGTGTCGCAGCTGTTCTTGGCGGTCTCCACATAGACGCGATTGTCCTCGGCCGCGGTGTAGGACAGGATGTCCAGGCTGGCCATGAGCTCCGAGATAGGCCCTTTGAGATCGTGAATGAGCATGCGGAAGAGATCCGTCTTCAGGGACTCGAGCTTGCGCAGCTGCCGGTTGCGTTTCTGCAGGGTCCGGCGTTTCCTTCGAAGGTCTTCGGCCAGACGCTGGGCCTCGAGGGCGCTGATGATCTGCCCCGCCACCTTGAGCAGCAGCTCCTGCTCCCCCTGTGTGAACTCGTCCTTCTCGATCTTCTCCGTCACGCTGAGCACGCCGATCACCCGGCCCTGGTTGATGACCGGGACCAGCAGGAACGCGCACTTCTGATAGCGTCCCTCCTGGATGCGGAACCGCTCCGCTCCCGACGCTTCGTCCACGTACAGCAGCTCTCCGGTACGGGCCACCCAGGCCGAGGGGCTGTCCTCGTCCATGGGTTGGCGCGCGCCGACGATCCCCGGGTTGGTGGACGCCACCACCTCCAGGGCCTTCCGGCCCTTTCGCAGCATGATGGATCCGGTTCTCGCCCCCAGGGCCTCCGCGATCTCTCCGATCACCCGGTGCAGCTTCTGCTCGAAGCTCAGCGCCGGATCGTTGGAGATCTCGTTGATGGCGTAGAGCACCTTGGTGATCTCTGTCTTGGCGTCCATGTCGTTCCGATCACGAGCAGGACCTGAGAAGGTCCCGCGCCTCTTCGTGTTCCCGGTCGATCTCGAGAATCTGGATCAGCGGCTTCTCCGCCAGAAGCGGCTTCTTCATGGTCAGATACGCCCTGGCCAGCTCCAGCCGGACCGGGATGTTCAGCGGATTCAGGGCCGCCGCCCTGGACAGATAGGCCACCGCGCGGAGGTTCTCTCCGCTCGCCGCCAGCACCCGTCCCAGCTTGTGGAGAAGGCCCTCGCTCTCGGGCCGGTCCTCGACCATGGCCTCCAGGAGCTTCAGGGCGTAGGGCTCGTCTCCGTGCTCCAGACAGAAGTCGGCGATCTCCTCCTTGAGCTCGAAGGTGGCGGCCGGAAGGGAGAGGACCCGGTCGAACACCCCGGCGGCCTTCTCGAACCACCCCCTCTGGACGAGGGCCTTTCCGAAGGTCACCCCGCGACCCAGCTGTCGAGGGCTGATCTTCATGGCCCGGTCCAGGCACTGGGCGGCCTTTTCGAAGTCCTCCCGCTGGAGATAGAGCTCGCCCAGGTGATGAAACGCAAACACGTCCATGCGGTTGCGCTTCACGGCCTCCAGCAGAAACCGCTCCGCCTTGTCCAGCTGACCCTGTTTGAGGTGGAAGTATCCCAGCTCCCGAATGGGCCGTGTGGCCTTGGGGTTGTCCCGGACCGCCAGCGTGGTCTCGCTGATGGCTCCCTCGAGATCGCCCCGGTCCTCGCACTCCCGGGCCCGTTTGAGGTGCCGGACCATGGGCGGGGGGTCGTTGGCCTTTTCGATCACCCGGGCGACTTTTTCCTGAAGCACCTTGACGGTCAGGGGCTTGAGGATGTAGGCATCGATCTCCGATTCTCCGATCTCCGCCACGTAGTCCTGATAGGCCTCCGCTGTGATCATGATGACCGGAAGATCCCTCAGGTTCCGGTCCATCCTCACCTGGCTCAGGACCTCTGCACCGGTCATGACAGGCATGTTGTAATCCAGCAGCAGGAGGTCGACGGGCTCCCGCTCCAGCAGGTCGAGGGCGTCCTTCCCGTTATACCCGAACAGAAAGCGCTTTCCGTAGCCGACGACCTTCATCATGCCGCTGATGGACTGGCACATGTTCATGGAGTCGTCGACGATCAGCACGGTCATCCGGTGGATGTCGATCATGAAGATCCGCCCTGCCTCGCTATCGTCAAGGATCACCGGCGCGGGACCACGCGTCCAGTGCACTGGTTGGAGTTTCATTCTTCAGTGGTCGTACTCGTGCTCGAGGAGTTAGTCACGATCGCTTCAGGTGGTCCTGAATGTATGCGATGATCTCCCCCGTTGTGGTTCCGGGGCCGAAGACCTCGGCCACGCCGCAGTCCTTGAGCGCGGGCACGTCCTCCTCCGGAATGATGCCTCCACAGAGCACGAGAACGTCCTCCACGCCGCGCTCCCTCAGCAGCTCCATGACCCGGGGGAGCAGGTAGTCATGCGCGCCGGAGAGGATGCTCAGGGCGATGACGTCCGCGTCCTCCTGAATCGCCGCCTCCACGATCTGGGCCGGTGTCTGCCGAAGGCCCGTGTACACCACCTCCATCCCCGCATCCATCAGTGCAGCCGCGACCACTTTGATGCCCCGGTCGTGCCCGTCCAGGCCCGGCTTGGCCGCCAGGACCCGTATCCTCTTCTCCGTCTGCATGGCTCTTCCGCTCCTTCGCTGTTCATGGGCCCCGGTCTTCGCACCCCCAAAACGCCCTCACAACACGGCGCTGTGCCGGTACTCCCCGAAAACATCCCGCAGGACATCGCAGATCTCCCCGAGCGTCGCGTAGGCCTTGACCGCCCGAATCATGGGAGGCATCAGGTTCTCCGTCCCTTCCGCGGCCCTCCGGAGGCGCCCCAGGGTGCGTTCCACCGCCTCGGGGTCCCTCTCCCGGCGAAGCGCCTCGAGGTCCTTCACCTGGGCCTCTCTGACCGAGGGGTCCACGCGAAGGAGATCCCCGAGGGGCTTCTCCTCGGTCTGAAACCGGTTGAGACCCACCACGATCCGCTCCTCGGTCTCGATCTGCCGCTGATACGCATAGGCGCTGTCCTGGATCTCCTTCTGGACGAACCCCTGCTCGATGGCCGCCGGCGCGCCCCCCATGTCGTCGATCCTTCGAATGTAGTCCGAGGCCTCCTCCTCGATCCGGTTCGTGAGGGTCTCCACGTAGTAGGATCCACCCAGGGGGTCCACCGTGTCCGTCACCCCGCTCTCATGGGCGATCAGCTGCTGGGTCCGCAGGGCGATCCGCACCGCCTCCTCCGAAGGCAGGCTCAGGGCCTCGTCCATGGAGTTGGTGTGCAGGGACTGGGTGCCCCCGAGAACAGCGGCCATGGCCTGAAACGCCACTCGGACGATGTTGTTCTTGGGCTGCCTCGCCGTCAGGGTGCACCCGGCCGTCTGCGTGTGAAACCGCATCATCAACGCCCGCGGGTCCTCGGCCCCGAAGCGCTCTTTCATGATGCGTGCCCAGAGACGCCTCGCCGCGCGGAACTTGGCCACCTCCTCGAGGAAGTCCAGGTGCGCGTTGAAAAAAAAGGAAAGCCTGGGACCGAAGCGGTCCACCTCGAGGCCCGCGTCCAGGGCGGCCTTCACATAGGCGATGCCGTTGGCGAGGGTAAAGGCCACCTCCTGAACGGCCGTGGCGCCCGCCTCTCGAATGTGGTACCCGCTGATGCTGATGGTGTTCCACTGGGGCACCCGGTCGGCGCAAAAGGCGAAGATGTCCGTGATGATCCGCATGGAAGGCCTCGGCGGGAAGATGTACGTGCCCCGGGACGAGTACTCCTTGAGGATGTCGTTTTGAATGGTTCCTCGAAGCGCCTCGGCCGCCACGCCCTGCTTCTCGGCCACGGCGATGTACATGGCCAGCAGGGCCGCCGCCGGTGCGTTGATGGTCATGGAGGTGCTCACCTTGTGCAGCGGGATGCCGTTGAACAGGGTTTCCATGTCCTGGAGGGAGTCGATGGAGACGCCCACCTTGCCCACCTCCCCCATGGCCATATCGTGGTCTGAATCATAGCCGATCTGGGTAGGCAGATCAAAGGCCACCGACAGGCCGGTCTGACCCTGGTCCAGGAGAAACCGGTACCTCCGGTTGGACTCCTCTGCCGTGGCAAAGCCCGCGTACTGGCGCATGGTCCAGAAACGTCCACGATACATGGTAGGCTGGACCCCTCGAGTGTAAGGATACTCCCCTGGCAGGCCGAGCAGCTCCAGGGGATCCGCTCCCTCCAGATCGAGCGGTGTGTAGACCCGCTGAATCGGAATTCCGGAGGTGTTGACAAAGGCCTCCTTGCGCTCCGGGCGCTTCTCGAGCTTTCGCTCCACCTCATCGGTCCAACGCTCCATCTCCTTTCGCAGTCTTTCCATGGGCCTCCTTTTCTCACGAACCGGGTCGCCTGCTCACGGCCGAAGCCGTGAAGAAGGCGATCCCTTCAAAGGTTGGAACGGCGGGCGCCGGACCTGCGCGAACCCCTTGGCTGGAATCCTGGTTAAGTCCCTGATATGTCTAGATTGAACATAGGTCATCCCCTATGGACTGTCAAACGTTTTTTCCTCTCGGGCTGTTTCCCCCGCACGGCCGGCGCAGAAGGACGCGGGGCTTTCCTTTTCGGTTGATTTTCTCAATTCACAAATGATATCCACTTGTTCATGACAGAGCCCGGCCTTTTCCCCTTGACAAAAAACGCCTTCAACCTACAATGACGGTACAACTTCACCCATTGTAAGGCGCCCCGCCCAGTCACGGACCCTGTTGAACGCCGATGCAAGGGCACGCGTGCGCCTCGTGAGCACCGCGAACGCCGAAAGAACCGTGGTTTCCCCTGAGATCGGACGCCGATCCCCGGGGGCGTCTGCCTTCAGGTTTCCAGAGGGCTCCCGCCTTGACGCACAAACGAGGCGGGAGGCCTTGTTGATTGACAACCTTTGACAGGAAGAAACAGGAGGGACAGGTATGAAAAAGTGGTTGGTATTGGGTTTGGCGGTTGTCTTCGGCATGGTGCTGTTCACCGGCATGACCCCCTCCGGGGCCGAGGCCAAAACCACCTTTGTGACCATCGGTACGGGCGGGATCACAGGCGTCTATTATCCGACCGGCGGAGCCATCGCCAAGATGGTCAACAAGAAACGCGACGAGTACGGCATTCGGGCCACGGTGGAGTCCACGGGCGGATCGGTCTTCAACGTCAACGCAGTGATGGCGGGGGATCTGGAGTTCGGTGTGGTCCAGTCCGACCGGCAGTACCAGGCCATCAACGGCCTGGCCGAGTGGAAGGACCGGGGCGCACAGAAGGACTTACGGGCCGTGTTCAGCATTCACCCGGAATCCATTACCCTGGTGGCCGCCGTGGACGCCGGCATCAAGACGATTCAGGACCTCAAGGGCAAGCGCGTGAACATCGGCAACCCGGGCTCCGGACAGCGGCAGAACTCCATCGACGCCCTCACCGCTGCGGGCCTCGACTACGACAAGGACCTCGAGGCCGAGAGTGTGGTGGCGGACGAGGCCCCCGGCCTGCTCCAGGACGGGCGGATCGATGCCTACTTCTACACGGTGGGCCATCCCAGCGGCAACATCAAGGAGGCCACGGCCGGCCGGAGGAAGGTACGGATCTGTGACGTGACCGGATCGGGCCTGGACAAACTGATCGAGGAAAAGCCTTACTATGCCAAGGCGATCGTCCCCAAGCAGTTCTATCCGGGGGCGGCCAACGAGGATGACGCCAAGACCTTCGGCGTGAAAGCGACCTTCGTGACCTCGGCCAAGGTCCCCGATGACGTGGTGTACGCCATCGTGAAGGAGGTGTTCGACAACTTCGAGGAGTTCAAGAAGCTTCATCCGGCCTATGCCGTGCTCACCAAGAAGGGCATGCTGGAAGGATTGAGCGCTCCGATCCACCCGGGCGCTCTCAAGTACTACAAGGAAGCCGGCCTCATGTAGCCTTCGAGGTCCGGACACACCGTGGACGGCGGCCCCAGAGGCCGCCGTCCACGCGCTCGTTGAGTTTCGTGAGCTTCAGAGTTTTGGGGACACCCTACTGAATTCATAAACGCCCCTTTGTGCAAACGCCACTCCCTCTGTGAATGGAGTATGGTGTCCCCAAAACACCCCGAATGACCTGGCCGGAAGCGAAGGGGGCGGAGGAAGGCCCCGGCCCCCGGAGCCTGCCGTGCTCCGATCCTAGAACAGGTGGCGCTTATGGCAGACAGGGGTTTTCGCGCAGACACGCAGGACGACGGGCTCGAGCTCGCCCGGAAGATGGCCGAGGAGGAGGAGGGCATGGGCCGGAGCCCCCGGGGGTTCTCCAGGTACCTGGTCCCCACCATCGGGGTCTTCTGGAGTGCATTCCAGCTCTCCATCGCCAGCTGGCTCATTCTGGACACCGTGTTCATCCGCTCCATCCATCTGGGCTTCGCCCTCCTGATCGTCTACCTGAACTACCCCATGTTCAAGGAAACCCGGCTGGGGCTTCGATGCCTCTCCGCCAAGGACCGCATCCCCCTCATCGACTACCTGCTCGGGCTTGCGGCCTGCTTTTCCGCACTTTACCTGGCCATCGACTACATGGGCATCAGCACGCGCTACGGGCTGCCCAACACGCGGGACGTGGTGATCGGCCTGAGCCTCGTGGTCCTCCTCCTCGAGGCCTCCCGAAGAGTGATCGGACCCGCGTTGAGTATCGTGGCCACGGGCTTCATCGTCTACGCGTTTCTCGGCCCCTACATGCCCGACCTGATCGCCTTCAAGGGGGTCTCCCTGAGCCGTTTCGTGGGGCAGATGAGCATGTCCACGGAGGGCATCTACGGCATCCCCCTGGACGTGTCGGCCACCATCGTGTTCCTCTTCGTTCTCTTCGGCGCCATGCTGGAGAAGGCCGGGGCCGGGCTCTACTTCATCCGGCTGGC
>CAYYVD010000161.1:0-10976 GCA_964475045.1 uncultured Desulfobacterales bacterium
ACACCCCCGGGGTGCTGACCGAGACCACGGCCGAGATGGCCGTGGCCCTGACCTTCGCCGCGGCGAGGCGTGTGGTGGAGGGGGACGGGTTCATGCGGTCCGGGGCATTCGAGGGCTGGCTGCCGTCGCTGTTCCTGGGGGACCTTCTCTGGAGAAAGACGGTGGGGGTCGTGGGCGCCGGCCGGATCGGGGCCGCCTATGCGCGCATGATGGCCGAGGGGCACCAGACGGATGTGATCTATGACGACCCCGCGCCGAACCGCTCCCTGGAGGAGGCCCTGGCCTCGTACGGCGAGTTCCTGGCGTCCCAGGGGCGGCGCGCCGTGACCTGCCGCCGGGCCGCGTCCCTGGAGGAGGTCCTCGAGGAGGCGGATGTGGTGAGCCTCCACACGACCCTGAACCAGGACACGTTTCACCTGATCGACCGGGATCGCCTGGCGCTGATGAAGGAGAACGCCGTGCTCGTGAACACCAGCCGGGGGCCCCTCATCGACGAGCCCGCCCTGGTGGCGCACTGCAGGGCCCACCCGTCTTTCCGCGCGGCGCTGGACGTCTTCGAAGAGGAGCCGGCCATGGCGCCGGGGTTGGCCGACCTTCCGAACGTGGTGGTGGTGCCGCACATCGGTTCGGCCACCCGGTGGACTCGGGAGGCGATGGCCGTGCTGGCGGCCTCCAACGTGGCCGGGATCCTTCGGGGGTTCCCCGTGTGGGGCCGGAAGGACGTGTCGGTCTTTCTGGGTCCGAACCCGCCCGAGGCGATCCCCAGCGTGGTCAACGCCGAGACCCTCGGGCTGCCGCGGCTGGCCGGATCCCCCGGCTGAGCGGCCTCGGACTCGGGCGAGAGCGGTGGCTTTTCCGGTCCCCCCGGGTCAACGCCAGGCACCCTCGAGGACGAAAGCCATGACCAAGCTCTTGCTCTCCATGTCCTTGATCGCATTCGGGCTGACCTTGGGCTACGGTCTCCAGCGGCTCGTGGAGGGAGGCCGGATCCGCCTCCCCATGTCCCTGGTCGTGCTCAGGAAGGGACTTCAGAAGGCGGCCCTCTTGTTCTTCAACCCCGTGGCCATCGTCGGCGCGGTTTGGATCGTGGACATCGGGAGTGTCCGACTGGTTGCGCTGCCGTTTCTGGGACTCCTCGCGCTTCTGACCGGCGGGGCACTGGCGCTGGCCTTGGGACACCTGCTCGGTCTGGGCCCCGAGCGAAAAGGGGCGCTGTTCCCGTGCGGCTCGTTCACCAACCTCGGTTCCATCGGCGCCCTGGTCTGCTTCATGTTCCTGGGAGAAAAAGGGTTCGCTCTCGTCCCCGTGTACAAGCTGTTCGAGGAGACGGCGTACTACACGGTGGGGTTTCCCGTGGCCAAGGCCTACAGCACCGGCGGGTCAGGCACGATGGAAACCGGCGACCGGCTTCGCAGCATGCTCCGGGACCCGTTCATCCTGGTGGCGGTCTCGAGCATTGCGCTCGGGGGCGGCCTCAACCTCTCCGGAGTGCCCAGACCTGAGGCCTACGGTGCGGTCAATGCGGTGTTCGTGCCACTGGCCACAGTTCTCCTGCTCACGTCCATCGGGCTGGCCATGCGGTTCCGGAAGGTGGGAGCGTATCGAAGGGAGTGCGTGGGCGTGGCCCTGATCAAGTTCCTGGCTGTGCCTCTTCTGGTTTCAGGAGCCGCCTGGCTGGCCGGCCTCGGCCGGGTGGATGGAGGGCTGCCGCTCAAGGTGGTGATCATCCTCTCGTCCATGCCTGTGGCCTTCACGGCCCTCATTCCGCCTTCCATCTACGACCTGGACCTGGACCTGGCCAATGCCTGCTGGTTCGTGACCACCGCCGCCCTGATCGGGGTTCTGCCGTTGCTCGCAGTGGTGATCGGGGCCGTTTGAACGCTCTTTGCTTCACCCGATGGAGCTCGGAGAGGCCGTGTCCCTCTGAGACGCCTCAGGAGGCCTCGAGGCGAAGCTCCACCAGAGGGACCTCCCAGGCATCCACCCGGTACGCGTCGCGATAGGCCAGCCCCCCGTCCTCCCGGCTCCGTCGCACCACGGCCACCACGCGAATGGACCGGATCTTATCCAGACGCCCGCGCCAGAAACCGGCGGCGGTCTTCGAGAGCTTGGCCACGGCTCTCGACCCGTCGGCGAGCAGCACGTCCCGGCCGCGGGCCTCCGGATACAAGGGGCTTCCCGGTCGAAGCGAGGCCAGGGCGTCGTGGATCGGGTGCCCGGCCGAAAAGCGGGCCGGGTAGCCGAGGTGCATGTCCTGAAGGCCGAGCAGGGCATAGCTCCGGGGGGAGTCCCGGTTCGAGGCGTCCGCATCCTCGCCGGGCTCGGCCCGGCGCCTCAGCACGAAGTCGCCTTCAAAGGCGTCCAGCCAGGGGGTGTCCGCGTCCCCGGTCTCCTCCCGCCATGCCTCCAGCATGCCCCGAAGCTGACACACCCAGGGGTTGTCGGCTGTGTCCGAAAACAGGCCGTCGAGCCGTTCGATCAACCCGGATGCCCGGCACAGAGCCGGGTCGCTGGAGCTCAGCTCCCGAAGAAACCGTGCAATCTCCCGAATGCGGGTCAGCGGGGGCGTGCGGTCCGCGGGCAGGGACAAGGAGACCGGCACTCGAAGGGCCTCCAGCATTCCGCGCAACGGGTCGAGGAGATGCCACTCCCTGGCGAGCACGGCGCAGGCCTCCAGGTCCAGATCCGTATCCAGACGCCGGAGGCGGAGGAGCTCGTTCAGCGCGGACCGGGCCTGGATGGTTTCTCCAGTGCACGAGATCACCTGCACGCGGCCGGCGCCCAGGGGGTCGATCCGGGACCAGGGTCCGCCCGGGGCCGAGGCCTTGCGTCGATCGTCGACCCGCACGGAGTGCCCCTGCTTCATGCGGTCCCGGTTCTGTGCGATAAGGGCCCCGGCGGCATTCAGGATGTGACGGGTGGAGCGGTAGTTCTCCACCAGGTAGTGTCGCTCGGCCCGGTAGTCCTCTTGAAAGCGCCGGATGTACGCCACGTTGGCACCGCGGAACTGGTAGATGTTTTGATCGTCGTCCCCCACCAGACCCCGAAGACGCCGGCGCAGCTCGGTGACGGCGCTTCGATTGAAGCAGAGCACCAGAATGCTCTCGGGGCGAGTACGTTCGAGTAGTCGGGCCGGAAGTCGTGGCCCCACTTGGACAGGCAGTGGGCCTCGTCGAACACCCAGCAGCCGATCTCCCGGTGCTCCACCGCGGCTCGGAAGGATCGGTTGCGCAGCTGCTCCGGCGAGACGTAGAGGAGGCCCACATCGCCCTTGCGCACTCCCTGGAGCACCTCGCCCCGCTCCGGGGCGGTCAGCAGGCCGTTGAGGGCGGCGGCGCAGGGTGCGCCGGTCTTGTTCCGGAGGTTCTTCACCTGATCCTGCATCAGGGCCTGCAGCGGCGAGAGGACCACGGTCAGCACGCCGAACCGATCCGCGGCCGGTCCGGGAAAGACGCTCTTGCCCCAGGATCGCGCCCAGGGCCACGATATCCCCCTTGCCGTCCGTCTCGAGGTCCAGGCAAAGGCACCGCTCGATGAATTCCCTGCATTCCGTCATCAGTGGCTTCCACGGGCCGTGACCACGACCCTTTGCGGCCTTCCCGAGGTCAGCTTACTCCTTCGTTTTCCGCACGTCAAACGGCTGCTTCCCGGGACCTGCACGGCGCGGTGAACCGGCCCGGGCAGGCGGATCCGGCAGAACGCTCCCCGAGGATTCGATTGGAGGAGTACGTCATGTGTGATATCCGTGGGGCTTCTCCATGGTCCTTTCGTCCACCGAGAAACACACGGCTTTGTGCGACCGATCGTCCCGATCCCGCCGGGACCCGGTCGAGCAGAAAGGAGAGCGACATGCGTGAGCTGGAATGGATTCCCCTTCGCCCCGAAGGCGCCCTGCGCGTGCTGGTCACCAAGGAGCTTCCGGGAACCCGCTGGATCGAAATCCTGGCCGGCGCGGGATGCCGCGTGGAGGTCTGCCGGTCGGATGCCATGCTCGGCGGGGAGGAAATCGCATCGGCCGTGGGCGGCCGGTGCGACGCCTGTATCGGGCAGCTGACCGAGCCCTGGGGGCGGGAGCTCTTCGAGGCCCTGGCCCGTGCCGGGGGCCGCGCCTACAGCAACTACGCGGTGGGATACAACAACGTGGACCTGGACGCGGCCACGGACAAGGGCATCCCCGTGGGGAACACCCCCGGGGTGCTGACCGAGACCACGGCCGAGATGGCCGTGGCCCTGACCTTCGCCGCGGCGAGGCGTGTGGTGGAGGGGGACGGGTTCATGCGGTCCGGGGCATTCGAGGGCTGGCTGCCGTCGCTGTTCCTGGGGGACCTTCTCTGGAGAAAGACGGTGGGGGTCGTGGGCGCCGGCCGGATCGGGGCCGCCTATGCGCGCATGATGGCCGAGGGGCACCAGACGGATGTGATCTATGACGACCCCGCGCCGAACCGCTCCCTGGAGGAGGCCCTGGCCTCGTACGGCGAGTTCCTGGCGTCCCAGGGGCGGCGCGCCGTGACCTGCCGCCGGGCCGCGTCCCTGGAGGAGGTCCTCGAGGAGGCGGATGTGGTGAGCCTCCACACGACCCTGAACCAGGACACGTTTCACCTGATCGACCGGGATCGCCTGGCGCTGATGAAGGAGAACGCCGTGCTCGTGAACACCAGCCGGGGGCCCCTCATCGACGAGCCCGCCCTGGTGGCGCACTGCAGGGCCCACCCGTCTTTCCGCGCGGCGCTGGACGTCTTCGAAGAGGAGCCGGCCATGGCGCCGGGGTTGGCCGACCTTCCGAACGTGGTGGTGGTGCCGCACATCGGTTCGGCCACCCGGTGGACCCGGGAGGCGATGGCCGTGCTGGCCGCATGCAACGTGGCGGGGATTCTTCGGGGGCTTCCCGTGTGGGACCGGGAGGACATGTCGCCCTTCCTGAGTCCGAACCCGCCCGAGGCGATCCCCAGCGTGGTCAACGCCCAGGCCCTCGGGCTTCCCTGAAGCGTGACCCATCCGTGCGCTTTTCTCCACCCGGCATCCCGGGATCGTGTCCCGGCTGTGTCCCGAGGGCGGCGGGCGCGATCGGTGTTAGCACGCCCCACGGCTGGGCGATCAGGAGAGCGCTCGTGGAGGCGGTCGGGACGGAAGGCCGAGGATCCCCGTTTTCGGGGTTGCCCCGATCTGTTGTATACGCTATGAATACAATCAAATCGGGGGATCATGCAGCGGTGCTTCCAATCAGCGGGATCGGTTTCATTGAGGGAAAAGGGATACGATTCCCTGCACATGGACCTTCTCACCGGAACGATTGCCGGTGGGGAGCGGCTGGTCGAGTCGGCGCTGGCCACCCGCATGCACGTGAGCCGAACCCCGGTGCGGGAAGCCCTTCAACGACTGGTCTCTCCACCACATTCCCTCCAGGTCCCCGCGGCGTGCTCGGGTTCGTTTGCATGGAAGAGGAGGGCTCGACCGAGAAGGATGGCGAGGGAACGCAGGATGACGACCTTTGAAGACGAGCCCACCGGGCTGGATTTCCCCTTTTCCGTGCCGGAGGATCGTTTCGATCAGAAGCTGGAGATGTTCAAGCGGGCCATGTGGGACGAGACGGTGCTGTCCCAAAGCCGCCGGTTTTACAGGGAGGTCCGGTACAAGGACGCCCCGGGTTACCGAAAAATGGACTATGCCCTGCGAAACGCCTCCTGGAATGTGGAGTGGAGCGCCGCACTGGGCAACTCCAGGAGCAACCACGGGCTCTACTCCTGGGACGGGGTACCCGAGAAGATTCGGCCTTTTCTGGAAACCGGGGGCCCGGTGGAGGGCTCTCCGAGAGACATGAGCCGCGTGGTCAAGAGGGCGGCGCGGTTCTTCAGGGCGGATCTGGTGGGCATCACCCGGGTGCATCCCAACTGGATCTACTCCCACGAGTTCAATCTGCTGACGGGCGCGCACGACCGCCTGGAGATTCCCGAGAGCTGCCGCTATGCGGTGGTCATGGCGATCGCCATGGACTACGAGTCCATGGGCTCCGCGCCGACCTCGATGGGCGGGGCCAGCACGGGGCGCGGCTACTCCGACATGGCGTTTTCCGCCAACCTGCTGGCCTGCTTTCTTCGAAGCCTGGGCTATCAGGCCGTCCCCTGCGGAAACGACACCGCCCTCAGCATCCCCCTGGCCATGGCGGCGGGTCTCGGCGAGTGCGGGCGCCTGGGCCTCTTGATCACCGAGAAGTACGGCCCCAGGGTGCGCCTGTGCAAGGTGTTCACGGACCTGCCCCTGGAGCCGGATCACTACCGCCCGTTCGGGGTGGTCGAGTTCTGCCGGACCTGCAGGAAGTGCGCCGTCCATTGCCCTTCCAGGGCCGTCAGCGGGGGTGAGATGACCCGGGAGGGTCCGAGCATCTCCAATCAGTCCGGACCCCTGAAGTGGTATGTGGATCCGGAGCGATGCTTCTCCTTCTGGGCGGCCAATCGCATGGACTGCGCCACCTGCATTCGCGTGTGTCCGTACAACAAGCCCATCGGAATCCTCCACGATGCGGTCCGAGCGGTGAGCCGTCGAACCGCGCTCTTCAATCGCTTTTTCGTGTGGATGGACGACGTGATGGGGTACGGAAAACGAAAGCCGCCTCAGGCGTTCTGGAACGCCTTCTGAGGCGGGACCCGGCGAGGCGCCCGGAGGCTGCGGATCGAGGGAATGAGGATCGACGATCCCCGCGTGACGTGTGAAAAGCGCGAAAAACCATGGGAAGTCGTTTTGATTGAAAACCACAAAGCAAGGAGGAAGAGGATGAAACGGAAACCAATCATGGGGATGTGGTGGATGGCGGTGGCCTGCCTGGCGATTTCCGGAGCACTCAGCCCGGCCGCGGCGGAGGAACCGGTCACGCTCAGGGCGGTCAGCTTTCTCGCGAAGAACAATGTCATGACGGATTCGCTGTTTGTCTTTCAGGAGACGCTTCAGGAGAAGGCCGGCGACCGGATTCGCATCGAGTACCTGGGAGGGCCGGAGGCGGTTCCTCCGTTCGAACAGATCGAGGCGGTGAAGAGCGGCCTGGTGGACATGGCGCTTCTGCCCACGGCCTACTACGTGCCGCAGATTCCGGTGGTGGATGCGGTCAAGCTGTCCAGGATCACGCCCTGGGAGGAGCGGGAAACCGGGGCCTATGACTTCATCAACCAGCAGCACCAGGAAAAGGTCAACGCTTACTACCTCGGACGGTTCACCAACGATGTCGAGTTCCACCTCTACGTCAACAAGAAGATCGACAAGCCGGATTTCTCCGGCATGAAGATCCGGGTGACGCCCATCTACAAGCCCTTTGTGGAGGCCCTGGGAGGGGTCGCCGTGACCACCGCTGCGGGTGAGGTGTACACGGCCCTGGAGCGCGGCGTGGTCGACGGTTACGGCTGGCCCTCCTTCAGGATCTCGGACTTCGGCTGGCACGAGGTGACCGAGTACGTGATCGATCCCGGTTTCTACCAGGTGGATGTGGGCCTCGTTGTGAACCTGGATGTCTGGAACCGCTTGCCCAAGGCGGACCGGGAGCTGCTCATCCAGGTGGCCAAAGAGGCGGAGCACAGAACGTCGGAGCACTTTGCCAAGGTCAAGGAGGAGGAACGTGAGCTCATCTTCTCCCAGGGCGTCGAGCTGATCGAGTTCACCGGGGAAGACCGGAAAATGTACCTCGAAGCGGCCTACAAGGCGGGATGGGACCAGGTCCTGTCCAAGAGCCCGAAGCTGGGGGCCAAGTACAGGAAGATGGTGGACTGACATTCCATTCGGCATGAGGCGGCGGGCCGAAAGGCCCGCCCGCTTCCTGTTGGGACGAGGGACCATGACCCTTCGGCAAACGGCGATCAAGACGGTGGACCGGATGATCGACGGCATGGCGTGGATCGCCGGTCTGCTCATGCTGTTCATGATGTTCTCCATCTGTTACGAGGTGGTGCTGAGGTACTTCCACTTTCAGCCTCCCACCTGGGTGACGGAGATCACGGAGTACATCCTCCTGTACGTGACGTTTCTGGGAGCGCCGTGGGTGTTGAAGCAAGATGCCCATGTGAAGGTGGACATCGTGGTGACCCG
This sequence comes from uncultured Desulfobacterales bacterium, assembly GCA_964475045.1. Classification (GTDB taxonomy): domain Bacteria; phylum Desulfobacterota; class DSM-4660; order Desulfatiglandales; family HGW-15; genus JAIPEI01. Next base: position 8,068 of record CAYYVD010000161.1, read on the forward strand.
CATGGGGTTCGCGGCGCAGAAGGCCATGGACGTCTTCACCTCCCTGGTGGGCATCGGTGTGTGCTGCGTCCTCGTGTGGTTCGGGACCGTGGTGAGCTGGGATCACTATCAGCGGGGCATCCCCGTGATCAAGGCCCTCGAGGTTCCCAAGTTCCTGCTGCTCGGCATCATCCCGCTGGGAAGCGCCCTGTTGATCGCTGAGTTCGTCCGGCGGGCCCACCGTGTCCTGCTCGAGAGCAAAGAGGACCGAAAGAGGAACCGTTGAAAGGATCCGAGCCTCTTCGGCTCGGAATGCGGGTAATGGCATGGAATGGTGGTTGATTCTCCTGATATTCGTCGGTCTTCTCCTCTTGCTCCTGGCCACGGGCATGCCCGTGGCCTTCTCGTTTTTCACCATCAACATCATCGGGGCGATGCTGTTTCTGGGCGGGGGCATCGGCCTGAAGCACATGGTGTTGAGCATTTTCAACGGGCTCACCAGCTTCACCCTGGCCCCCGTGCCCCTGTTCGTCTTCATGGGGGAGATCCTGTTCCATTCCGGGATGGCCATTCGGACCCTGGACGTCCTGGACAAGTGCCTGGGAAAGATTCCGGGCCGGTTGAGCGTGCTGACGGTGGCGGGGGGCACCATCTTCTCCAACCTCAGCGGTTCCACCATGGCCAACACGGCCATGCTCGGCTCCGTGCTGGTTCCGGACATGACCAAGCGAGGCTACAGCAAGAGCATGACCCTGGGCCCGATTCTGGGCACGGGGGGGATCGCCATGATCATTCCGCCGAGCGCCCTGGCCATCGTGCTGGGGACGCTGGCCCACATCTCCATTGGAGAGCTGCTCCTGGCGGGGATCCTGCCGGGCCTGCTCATGGCCCTTCTCTATTTTTCCTATATCATCATCCGTTGCGTCCGAAACCCCTCCCTGGCCCCGGCCTACGAGGTCCGGGAGATTCCCCTGGGCGAGAAGGTCCGGGACATCGTCAAGTACGTGCTTCCCCTGTCCTCGATCGTCTTTCTGGTCGTGGGGTTGATCTTTCTGGGGGTGGCCACCCCCACGGAGTCCGCGGCGATGGGTGCTGTCGGATCCATCGGGCTGGCGGCCATCTACGGCGCCTTGAACCTCCGCGTGATGAAACGCTCGGTGCAGGGGGCCCTGAAGATCACCGGCATGACCCTCCTGATTATTGCCGGCTCCATCACCTTCAGCCAGATCCTGGCCTTCACGGGGGCCACCCGCGGCATGGTGCAGTTTGTGGTCGACCTTCCCCTGCCCCCCATGGCCATCCTGATCTGCATGCAGCTGATCCTCGTTCTGCTGGGGGCGTTCATGGAGCAGATCTCCATGATGATGGTCAGCGTTCCCATCTTCATGCCCGTGGTGCACGCCCTCGGCTTCGATCCGATCTGGTTCGGCGTGTTGATGCTGCTCAACCTGGAGATTGCCTTCACCTCGCCTCCATTCGGGCTTCTTCTCTTCGTCATGAAGGGGGTGGCCCCGCCGGGGACGACCATGGAGGACATCTACCGGGCGGCCCTGCCCTTCATCCTGTGCGATATTGCGGTGATTGTGCTCATCATGGTCGTGCCGGGCATTGCCCTCTGGCTTCCGGGGCTGATGCGATAGGAGGAGGGGGGCATGAAGCCCATCCACGACATGATGTCCGAAGAAGCGGTGGCCCGGGGGGCGGGGCGCTATGTGGCGGGTCCGCTGGAGCCCTTTGATCAGAAGAACGAGATGTTCAAGCGGCCCTTGTGGGACGAGACCGTGGCCGGGCTGGGGAAGGCGTTCTACGGCCGATGGGAGCCGCAGGAGGACCGCCCCGGTTACGGTCTGGTGGATCAGGCCTTCAAGAATGCCAGCTACTACGTGGATCTCGCCTTTGCCCACGGAATGTTCGGGGGGCGCTGGGGCCTCTACGCCTGGGACAGCAAGCCCTGGGGGGAAAACATTCAGCCCAAGGGGGTTCGGTGGGAGCCGGGAGATCTGGGCCGGGCCTCCCGAGTGATCAAGAAGGCGGCCCGGTTCTACGGGGCCTCCCTGGTCGGGATTTGCGAGCTGGATCGGCGATGGCTCTACTCCCGCCACTACTACCCCAAGCTGTCCGGCTTTTCGGAACCGGTCGAACCCGTGGAGATCCCCCCGGAGTTCCGGTACGCAATCGTCCTGGCCTATGAAGGGGATTACGAGACCCTTCGCCACGCTCCGGCCTATCCGGCCGGCGCGGGTGTGGGCCTCGGCTACTCCAAGATGGCCTTCACCTCCGGGCTTCTCTCTCAGTTCATTCGCCTGCTGGGGTACCAGGCGATTCCGGCCGGCAATGACACCGCCTGCAGCGTCCCGCTGGCCATCGATGCCGGGCTCGGCGAGCTGTCCCGGGCGGGATGGCTCATCACGCCGGAGTTCGGGCCGAGGGTTCGGCTGAGCAAGATCTTCACCGATCTGCCCCTGACCCCGGACGAGCCCATGGAGTTCGGGGTCTGGGAGTTCTGCAGCATCTGCGGGCTCTGCGCCAAGCACTGCCCCGGGCAGGCCATCCCTTACGGCGATCCGACCACCGAGGTCCAGGACATCTCCAACCGCAAAGGCCTCTACCGCTGGCCTCTCCATGCGGTCAAGTGTTTCGCCTTCTGGGCCAGGAACGGAACCGCCTGCGCCACGTGCATTCGCGTGTGCCCCTTCAACAAGCCTTCGGGGTGGCTGCACCGTGCCGTGCGATGGGGCATCAAGCACGCGCGCCGGCTGGACCCCTGGTTTCTTCGCGCCGACGGGCTGGCCGGGTACGGAAGGCGCGCCCCGGCGAAACGCTTCTGGAGGGAGGACGAGCCCTAGCCTCTGAAACCCGCCCGTATCGAGGAGGTCGCAGGGCGCCGCCCTGGGCTTGGACCCTCTCGAGAGCCGACCTGAGACGTTTTT
>CAYYVD010000162.1:0-10955 GCA_964475045.1 uncultured Desulfobacterales bacterium
ATCACAGCGGGGGCCTACGGCACGGGTGCGCTGCCCAGCCGGGAGCTCACGGAGATCGTCAAGAAGCTGTTCGACCTGCGGCCCGCCGCCATCATCGAGCGGCTGGACCTCAAGCGCCCCATCTACGGAAAGACCTGCAACTATGGCCACTTCGGACGGGAGCTGCCGGAGCTGACCTGGGAGAAGACCGATCTCATCGAAGACCTCAAACGCGCGGTCAAGTAGCCTGTTCCGCGCCGACCCGAACAACCACGAGGAGACCATGGACTACGACATTCGCGACATCAACCTGGCCGACCAAGGCCGCCTTCGCATCGAGTGGGCCGGCATGAGCGCGCCCGTGCTCGGGCTGATTCGAGAGCGCTTCACCCGGGAACGCCCCCTCGAGGGCTTGCGCGTTTCCGCCTGCCTGCACATCACCACAGAGACGGCCCTGCTGCTGCGCACGCTCAAGGCCGGAGGGGCGGAGGTGGCGGCCTGCGCGTCCAACCCGCTCTCCACCCAGGACGACGTGGCCGCCGCCCTGGTGGCCGACGACGAGATCCCGGTGTTCGCCATCAAGGGCGAAGACCACGCCACCTACTACGATCACATCCTCTCCGCGCTCAAGCACCGCCCGCACCTGACCATGGACGACGGGGCGGACCTGGTGAGCTCGCTCCATTTCATCGCCCTGAACCGGTGGGACGACCTGGACACGGGCGTGGCCCAATGGGTCCGGGGGCTCTCGGACGAGGAGCGCAAGGACCTGATCCAGAGCGTCCTGGGAGGCACCGAGGAGACCACCACCGGAGTGATCCGGCTGCGCAGCATGGAGCGGGACGGCGTCCTGCAGTTCCCCATCATCTCGGTGAACGATGCGAACACCAAGCACCTCTTCGACAACCGCTACGGCACGGGCCAGAGCACGGTGGACGGCATCCTGCGCGCCACGAACCGGCTTCTGGCCGGAAGCATCTTCGTGGTGAGCGGATACGGCTGGTGCGGCCGGGGCGTGGCCATGCGGGCCAAGGGACACGGGGCCGACGTGGTCATCTGCGAGGTGGACCCGCTGCGGGCCCTGGAGGCCGTGATGGACGGCTACCGGGTCATGCCCATTGCCGAGGCCACCCCGCTCGGCGACTTCTTCTGCACCCTCACCGGGGACATCAACGTGATCCGCAAGGACCACTTTCTGGCGATGAAAGACGGCGCCATTGTGGCCAACTCGGGTCACTTCGACGTGGAGCTGGATCTCCCCGGCCTCGGGGAGGCCGCCACGTCGCGCCGGCAGATCCGCCCGTTCGTGGAGGAGTTCGCCCTGGAGGACGGCAAGCGCGTCTACGTGCTGGGTGAAGGACGTCTCATCAACCTGGCCGCAGCCGAAGGGCACCCCTCGAGCGTGATGGACATGAGCTTCGCGAATCAGGCGCTGTCCGCAGAGCACATGAAGGCGGAGCACCAAAAACTGGAGAAACGCGTCTACCCGGTTCCTCCGCACCTCGACCGGGAGATCGCCCGGCTCAAGCTCGAGTCCATGGGAGTCACCATCGACCGCCTGACGCAGGAGCAGGAAAAGTACCTCTCCTCCTGGGACATGGGCACCTAGACCCGACCGCGGGATTCGGATCGTTCACCCCGGGTGCGGGCGCCGCACCCGGGGATTTTTTGTCCCTTGCGGCGCGAACCCCGCCTTTCAGCCTTCAGCGTCCGGTTCGACGGGTCCCTGCTTGGACAACGACACCGTGAAGACCACCTCCATGCCCTCCCGGTCGCAGGTCAAGAGCCCCCCCATGTCCCGCAGGGTCTTGTGGCAACGGGAAAGCCCCCGGGTCTCACCGCCTTCCTCAAAGGGGAGAAGCAGGGCTTCCAGGTTCTTGAAGCGGACATCGGGCACGCGGGTCCGCAGGACCATCTGGACGTTGCGATCGCTCTCGGAGGTCTGCACCGTGAACGGCTCCCCCCAGTCCGAGGCCTCGACCGCGGTGCGTGCAAGGAGGCTGAGGACCTCCGCCAGGGCCTCGGGGTCCGCCTCGATCTCGGAAAGGGAGTCGTTCAGCTCCAGGACACAATCCGTCCGGCCCTGCTCGAAGTCGTGCAGGAGAAGCTCCATGGCCGTGCGGATGACGTCGTTGACCGAGCAGGCCTCCGCATGGATCTCCACCGGCTTCAGATAATCCCGAATCCGGTCCAGGATGCGCTCCAGGCGCCTGGACTCGTTCAGGATGATGGCGCCTTCGGTCAGGTCCGGCCGCTTCTTCTGCAGCCGCCGGGCGAAACCGCCGATGGAGACCAGCGGGTTGCGGATCTCGTGGGCCACCTCTGCGGAACTGGCCCCCAGGGTCTTGAGCTTCTCCCGGTGGACCATGGCTTTTTCCAGCAGCACCCGGTCCGTGATGTCCACCATGACCCCTTCGATCCGGTCCCGCGTCCCGCCGTCGACGGCCTGCTCCTGGGGCAGGGACTTGAGCAGCACGTGGATCTGGCGCCCCTTCCGGTGCAGGAGCCTGGACTCCGACGAGAAAACCGGTCCGCCCGCCAGAAACGCGGCCTGCAAGCGCTCCCGAACCTGATTCCGGTCGCCGGGGTGGACCCGCTCGAGGAACCACCCGGGCTGCTTCACGGCCTCCTCGGGCGTGTAGCCCAGGAGCACCTGGCAGGCGTCGTTTACGAAATCGAGCTCCAGGTCCCTTCGAAGCACCCAGATGACCATGGGAATGTTCTGGACCAGGTCGAAGTAGCGGCGCTCGGCGCAGCGGACCTGCTCCTTGAGCTCCCGGCGCTCCTGATAACGCCGGAGGCACAGGTTGAGCTCGCTGAGGTTGAAGGGCTTCCTGAGGTAATCGTAGGCCCCGATCTTGATGGCCCGCAGGGCGCTGTCGTAGCTCCCGAAGCCGGTGATGAACACCACCTCCCGCCCCGGGTCCTCCTCCTTGAGCCGGGCGGCCAGATCCAGCCCGCTCATGCCCGGAAGCCGGATGTCCACGAACACCAGCCCGAAGCTCTGCGCCCGGGACAGACGAAGGGCTTCGTCGGGGTGCTGGCATGTTTCCGGCGCATAGCCCTCGGCCTCCAGCGACTTGGCCAGCAGCCGGCAGACCGAGGGATCGTCGTCCACCACGAGAATCTTGGGGCGGGTCTTGGAATCTACGTTCATCCTGAACCCCGAGGACGGTCACGGCCTATCCAGCCCCGCTTTTCCGGCCGAGCCGGCGGCACCCTGCGGGCGACGAACCGAGCGAGATGGAGCGGGAGAAGGCAGGCACCTGCGGGAGACCGGCGTCGCCGGAAAAGGGATGCGAAACGGGCGCATGAACAGGATGGCACGGGGCCGGCGGGCTGTCAAGAACACCCCGGGAGCCGGTTTCATCCCTTCACCGAGGAAGCCTCAGTAGTAAACGGTCCGCACGCGGTGATACGGGCGGGACCGGTGACGCTCCTGCTGGCCCATGTGCCACAGAAGCCCGTCCACCTCGAAAGGCCTCATGGGCCGCCCCAAGCGCGCCACGGCCTCACAGATCCCCTCTACGGCCACAATGGTGTTGGCGCGAATCTCCACCTCCTCCGGGGCGCCCGGTTCGAGCCGCTCCCCCCGGTCCACACGGCTCGCCAGGGGCTCCTCGTAGACCAGGACGCCGAGGTCGCGGAGCACCTGGGGCAGCTTGTAGTCCGCAAAGGCGGTGAGCCGGTCGAGATCGTGAAAGGCGCCCCACCCGTTTCCGCCGAGGGCCCCGTGCAGGTCCGCAGCCACGATCTGGCCCCGCTTGTAGAAATAGACCGCTCGGTTCCGGTACACCGCCACGTCCCGAAAGGAAGCGCATCGATGGGCGAGCAGCCGGGCCAGGTCTCCCGCCCATCCCTGCACAGCCGCCACCAGCCGCCAGGCCTCGCCGCCGTGAAACCGGACCAGGGCGCGGCCGAGTTCTCGAAGGGCCTGTGCCCGCTCCTCCATCAGCTGAAGCCGGCCCCGGCCTCCGAGGAGCGCGCTCAGGCCCTCTACGGAGAGCTCGGCCAGGAAGCGCGCGTCCGTCAACGGCGCTCCCGACTCCAGCGCGCGCTTCAAGGCGGCGGCCAGCCCATGGTACCCGGATACGTGCTGGTTCCCGATACGCACACCCCAGGCCTCCTCTCCCGGGGTTGGCCAGAAGCAGAAGTTGACCGTATCCACCACCAGGATATAGGCGACCACCTGCTCCGGTGCTCCGGAGTAGTGATGAACGTGGTCCCAGGCAGGGGGGACCGCATTTGTGGATGCGAGACGTCCCGCAAACCCGGACAGGGCCATGTGGTCAATGCGAACCCAACGGCTCTCACGGGCCACGAACCGGCTGCTCTCCAGGACCTCGAACATGGGGCCCACCTCCTTTCTCCCATGCCCCCATCCTAGCACACCCCCGGCCGAGGACAAGCCGCCCGGTTCCCGGTTTCGCAATTGCATCGAGCACGGATTCTGCTAGACTGTCGGCTTCAGGCACCCGCTGAGAATCCGTCGCCCGCGCGAGGCCACGACTTCATGACCGCCCGAAGAGTCCTCATCATCGCACCGCTGCTCTTGATCGCCCTTCTGCTTCAGTCCTACTTCTGGGTCCCCAGCTACGAGGAGCAGGCGCGCGGGAACCCCCAGCGCCTCGAGGAGTACATCACTGGCTCTATCGGCGACGCCAGCATTCTGAACCCCATCCTCTCTGCGGACTCCGCCAGCAGCGAGATCGAGGGCCTGGTCTTCGAGGGCCTCATCGACCGCGACCGCGACCTGAGCTTCCGCGGGCGGCTGGCCGAGTCCTGGGAAATCCACGAGGTCGCGCTCTTCCGCGTGAACGGCCGCATGAGCCCGCCCGGCGCGGAGAGTGGAGACCCGAAGGACGTGGCACGGCTGATCGAGCGGGCGGCGGCCGGCACGCTGCCGGCGGACCCCGAAACCCTTCCGGCCCTGAAGAACATTCAGCGTGTGGAGGTGCTCCCTGCGGAGGAGCGGGTGGTGACCGTCCCCCCGCCGGGCGGCGGCCCCCGCCCTCTTCGTCTCCGCATTCACGACCCGGCCCGGATCCGACTCACCCTGGATCAAGTGGACCAGGATCTCTTCGACCGTCTGGACCGCATCCTGGGACCGGGCTACTTCTCCTCTTTTTCAGCCGCCGATTATGTGGAAGCGGAGGAGGGCCGGGCCGGGCTGTCCCGCGCCGAGATGAGATCCATGGCCCGAGGGGTCCTTCCTCCCTTCGAGCACAACCCCGTGATCACCTTCCACCTCCGCCCTGGCGTCCGGTTTCAAGACGGCCACATCCTGGACGCACACGACGTGAAGTTCACCTACGAGGCCATCGTGAACCCGGACAACCTCTCCCCCCGCATTTCGGACTACGAGCCCGTGAAGCAGGTGGAGGCGGTGGACCCCCTGACCGTCCGTGTGACCTACAAACGGCTCTACTCGCCCGCCCTGGGCACTTGGGCCATGGGCGTGCTCCCGGAGCATATCCTCAACCGCGACGCCCTTCGAGCCGAGGCCCTCGAGCGAGGGAAGGACCCGGAAACCTTCACCATGCGCCAGAGCCGCTTCAGCCGGCACCCGGTGGGCTCCGGTCCCTTCCGTTTTCGGGAGTGGGCCTCGGACCAGCACATCATCCTAGAGCGTTTCGAGGACTACTGGGAAGGACCCGCCAACTACAGGCGCTTCGTCTATCGCGTCATCCCGGACCTGCTCACTCAGGAGATGGAGTTCTACGCCGGCACCCTGGACTCGTACTCGGTGCAGCCCCACCAGGTGGAACGCCTCCTGGAGGACCCGCGCTTTCAGAGCTTCTCCGGACTGAGCTTCGGATACACGTACATCGGGTACAACATCCGCCGCGAGCCCTTCGGCGACCCCCGGGTGCGCCGGGCCCTGGGCATGGCCATCGACGTGGACAAGATCCTGCAATACGTCCTCTACGGCCAGGCGGAGCGCATCACGGGCCCCTTCGTCAAGCAGACGGACTTCTACAACCAGGACATTCCCCCCCTGCCCTACGACCCGGAGGGGGCGCTTCGGCTTCTGGCCGAGGCCGGGTGGGAGCGGAACGACCAGGGCCGGCTCGAGAAGGACGGCAAGCCGCTCCAGTTCACCCTCATCACGAACCACGGCAACGACATCCGCAAGGCCATCCTGGCCGTGGCCCAGGACGCCTGGCGAAAGCTCGGCATCGACGTGCGCACCGACCTCCTGGAGTGGTCGGTCTTCATCCAGGAGCGGGTGGACCGGGCGGACTTCGACGCGCTGGTGCTCAGCTGGAGCATGGGCATCGAGCCGGACCTCTACCAGATCTGGCACTCCAGCCAGACCGGTCCCAACCAGCTCAACTTCGTGGGGTACGAAAACGCGGAGGCCGATGATCTCATTCTCAAGATCCGCCGGGAGTACGACCACGAGCGACAGGCGGCCTACTGCCACCGCCTCCACGAGATCATCGCCCGGGATCAGCCCTACACTTTTCTCTACGTGGGCAAGTGGACCGCGGTCCTGGACCGGCGAATCGTGATCCGCGAGAAGGACGAGGACGGCGAGGTCGTCTACCGTCCCATCACGCCGACGAAGACCGGCCGATTCATGTTCGACTTCAACCGCTGGGTCAAGCTGCCGAAAGCGCCCGACTTCGCCGCCCGCTGAGGATCGGAGCCCCCATGATCTCCTTCATTGGACGAAGCGCCATACAGAAGACGGTCACCCTGTTCTTCGTGTCCGTGCTGAGCTTCCTGATCATCCACCTGGCCCCGGGCGAGCCCAGCCAGGTGGATCCCCTGAACCCCAAGTTCACCCCCGAGATGGTGGAGCGCTTCCGCAAGGCCTTCCACCTGGACGAACCCCTGTATGCCCAGTACCTTCACTTCTACGGCAGCCTGCTCACCGGCGACCTCATCTCCTGGAAGGACAATCGGCCCGTTCTCCTCAAGATCTGGGAGCGCTTCCTGAACAGCCTTCCGCTCTTCATCGTGGGGACCCTGATCACCTGGACCCTCTCCTTTCCGGTGGGTATCCGCTCGGCCATTCGGCGCGGCGGCCTGTACGACCGTACGGCCACCTTCCTGTCCTACCTGCTGATCTCCATCCCGGGGTTCTTCTTCGCCTACATCCTCATCATCCTGGTGGTCAGCCGGTTCCACGTTCCGGTCATCGGAATGGAGACCTTCGGTATGTCGGACGCCGCTCTTCCCCGCATGCTCATGGACCGGGTGTGGCACCTGCTGCTCCCCTCGGTGCTGAGCGCCTCCGGCGGGATCGCCATCTTGAGCCGGTACGTGCGGAGCCAGATGCTCGAGGTGGAGGGACAGGACTACGTTCGAACCGCCCGGGCCAAGGGGCTTCCCGAGGAGCAGGTCCACTATCGCCACGCCCTGCGAAACGCCCTGCTCCCCTTTGTAACCATGTTCGGCCTGATCCTGCCGGGGCTCATCGGCGGATCGGTGATCATCGAGAGCATCTTCTCCTGGCCCGGCATGGGCCGAATGGCCTATGAGGCCATCCTGGCCCGGGACTACCCCGTGATCCTCACCGTGAACTTCCTCTCCGCGGTGCTCGTGCTGGCAGGCACGTTCATCTCGGACGTGCTGTACATGGTCGTGGATCCCCGCATTCGACTGTAATAGGAGCTCCCATGCCGGACCCCATCGAACATGCTGCGGCAGCCGAACACGCCTATCAGGCGCCCGAGGCTCCCCGGCGCTCGCGGCTCCGGGAGACGTGGGAGCGGCTCAGCGAGAACCGCCTTGCGCTGGTGGGGATGGCGGTGTTCGTCCTGTTCTTCGGGGTGGCCGTGGCCGGCCTGGTCCTCACCTCGGGCGTGGACCCGATTCTGGATCCGTCCCAGGTCAGGCTGCAGGAAAAGCTCCGGCCGCCCCTCTCAGCGCCCCACACCGAGCTGCTGAGCCCCGAGGAGACACCGGTCATCGGCCTGTATCTCTTGGGCACCGACGATCTGGGCCGGGACGTGTTCGCCCGCATGCTCCAGGGCTCCTGGGTGTCCCTCACCGTGGGATTCGTGGCCGTGGGCATCTCCGTCCTGCTCGGCATCGTCCTGGGGGGGATCGCCGGGTACTTCGGCGACCGCGACCTCCGGACCGATCGGCTTCTGGCGATCCTGATGGCCCTTGCCGGCGCGGTGATCCTGTGGGCCGGCTCTTCACTCATCGGGGTCCTGCTCTCGGCCTCAGCCCTGGCCTGGATCGCCCTGGGTCATCGCGTTCTCGTCCGGTCGCCCCTCGGCGGCGTGTCCCTGGATACCCTGATCATGCGCTTCGTGGACATCATGCTTTGCTTTCCGAGCTTTTTCCTTATCCTCACCGTGGTGGCGCTGCTCCCTGCGAGCATTTACAACATCATGATCGTGATCGGGCTCACCAGCTGGATGGGGGCCGCCCGGTTCGTGCGCGCGGAGTTTCTCTCGCTTCGGGAGCAGGACTTCGTGACCGCGGCCCGTGCCCTGGGCGTGAGCGACTGGCGGATCATCTTTCGGCACATGATCCCCAACGCCGTGGCACCCGTCCTGGTTTCGGCCACCATCGGCATCGCCACGGCCATCCTCACCGAGGCCGGTTTGAGCTTCCTGGGGTTCGGCGTGCCGCCGCCGCACGCCACCTGGGGGAACATCCTCTCGGACGGAAAACGCTTCATCTTTGACGCTCCCTGGCTGACCTTCGTCCCCGGAACGGCCATCCTGATCGTGGTGCTTTCCTTCAACCTCTTCGGGGAGGGGCTCCGAGACGTGCTCAACCCCAAGTTGAGGGAGAGATGAGCGACCCGCTGCTTTCCGTCCAGGACCTCCACGTCCGGTTCCACGGACGCCGCGAAGTCTCGCACGCGGTCGAGGGCGTGAGCTACGAGGTGTATCCCGGCGAAACCGTCTGCATCGTGGGGGAGTCCGGATGCGGCAAGACGGTGTCCGCGCTCTCCATTCTGGGCATCCTGCCCATGCCGCCGGCGGAGATCCCTCGGGGGCGAATCCTCTTTCAGGAAACCGACCTCCTCCGCCTGGACCCGGAGCGCCTCCGGTCCATTCGAGGCAACCACCTGTCCATGGTGTTCCAGGAGCCCATGACCTCCCTGAACCCGGTCTTCAAGATCGGCGACCAGCTCCGGGAGGCGGTCCTGGCCCATCGCCCCATGCAGGAGCAGGCCCTCGAGGATCACTGCATCCGTCTGCTCGAGGACGTGGGCATCTCCGCTGCGTCCGAGCGCCTTCAGGACTACCCTCATCAGCTCAGCGGCGGCCAGCGTCAGCGGGTCATGATCGCCATGGCCCTGGCCTGCCGTCCGGCCCTGGTCATCGCGGACGAACCCACCACGGCCCTGGACGTCACCATTCAGGTCCAGATCCTGAACCTCTTCCAGCACCTCCAGCAGGAGAAGGGGCTCTCGCTCCTCTACATCACACATGACCTGGGCGTGGTGGCCCAGATCGCAGACCGGATCTACGTGATGTACGCCGGTGTCATCGCAGAGCAGGGAACCGCCCGCCAGATCTTTCACCAGCCCAGGCACCCTTACACCATGGGGCTCCTGGCCTCTCTCCCTTCACGGTCCCGCCGGGGCGCTCTGCTCCACAGCGTGCCGGGCGCGGTGCCCGATCCGGCCCGCAAGCCCCCGGGCTGTCCCTTCCACCCGCGCTGCCCCGCGGCGGAGCCCGGCTGCGCCAGGGCATTCCCCGATCTCTGCGACTGGGGCGAGGGACACCTGGCGCGCTGCCCCGTCACCTGCGCGAACCCGGACAAGGAGGTCTGGACATGAGCCCACAGACACCCTCCGAACCGGTTCTGCAGGTCCATGGGCTGGTCAAGCACTTTCCCGTACACCGCGGCTTCTTCCAGCGGACCGTGGGCCACGTCAAGGCGGTGGACGGGGTGGACCTCCAGCTGGAGATCGGAAAGACCCTGGGGCTCGTGGGCGAGAGCGGTTGCGGCAAATCGACGGTGGGCCGGCTCATCCTCAAGCTCCTGGAGCCGGACTGCGGTCGGATTCTCTACCGGGGCGCAGACATCACCGGGTACGACCAGAGCGCCATGGCCCCGCTGCGAAGGGATATGCAGATCATCTTCCAGGATCCTTTCGGATCGCTCAACCCCCGCATGACCGTCGGACAGACCATCGAGGAAGGACTGCGAGCCCTGGGCATGCCTCGCTCCGCTCGAACCGGGCGGGTGGAGGAGCTCCTCCGCCTTGTGGGCATCGATCCCTCTGCATCCGACCGCTACCCTCACGAGTTCAGCGGCGGGCAGCGCCAGCGCGTCGGCGTGGCCCGCGCCCTGAGCGTGGAGCCGGCCCTGGTGGTGTGCGACGAGCCGGTTTCGGCCCTGGACGTTTCCATTCAGGCCCAGATCATCAATCTCCTGCGAGACCTCCAGTCCCGAATGACCCTGAGCTACCTCTTCATCTCCCACGACCTGAACGTGGTGGGGTACATTGCCGATACGGTGGCCGTCATGTACCTGGGGCACATCATGGAGACCGCACCGGCGGACGCCCTCTTCGAGTCGCCCCGCCATCCCTACACCCGGGCACTTCTGGCCGCCGTGCCCGTTCCGGACCCGGATCGGCGCACCGAACGCAAGCCCCTCGGCGGCGACGTCCCCAGCCCCTTCAACCCCCCTCCGGGCTGCAAGTTCCAGGGTCGATGCCCTCTGGTGGAAGCCCGGTGCCGGGAGCAGGAGATCGCCTTCTACGACGCCGGCCCGGCCCACCGCGTCCGGTGCTGGAAGGCCATGGAAGGATGAATTTTTCCTTGACTTCTCCGCTCGAATCGTTAGTTTGAAAGATTGTTGGGGGATCGTATAAGGGCAATACGACGGGTTCTGGCCCCGTTAATCGAGGTTCGAATCCTCGTCCCCCAGCCAAACTGACAACCCCGCTCCCGGGCGGGGATTTGCATCTTGTGGTCCCATCGTCTAGCGGTCTAGGATATCGGCCTCTCACGCCGAAGACACGGGTTCGAGTCCCGTTGGGACTACCA
>CAYYVD010000163.1:0-10919 GCA_964475045.1 uncultured Desulfobacterales bacterium
ACCTTCATGCCCAAGCCGTTCGACGGGCAGAACCGCAGCGCCTTTCACATCCACCTCTCCATGCAGGATCTGGAAGGGCGAAACCGGTTTCAGGACGACGAGGCCGAGGGCGGGCTGAGCCGAACCGCACGGCACTTCATCGGCGGCATCCTGCATCACGCAAGGGGGACCTCCTTGATCATGGCCTCCACCCTCAACTCCTACAAGGCCTATGTCCTGGAGCGGGAGGCCCCGGTGATTCGGTCCTGGGGGTACCGCAACCGCAGCTCCATGGTCCGGGTCCCCTACAGCGCCGATCCCCAAGGCGCCCGCATCGAGCTTCGAAGCCCCGATCCCGCAGGCAACGTCTACCTGCAGCTCGCCACCCTCATCGCCATGGGGCTGGACGGTCTCCGCAACCAGCGGGACCCCGGAAGACCCGACTCCGGAAGCACCTATCGTAAGCGAACCGGCGTCAAGATGTGGGACCGGCGGTTTCTGCCCAAGAGCCTGTACGAAGCCCTGGTGGAGGCGGAGCGGAGCCGTTTCCTCGCCGATCTCCTGGGCGAGCGCGCCTACCAAAGCTACATGGCCCTCAAGACCCGGGACTGGGAGGAGCACCGCACCCACGTCACGCCGAGGGAGTACATGAAATACCTCTAGAATCCGGACGCCGTCCGGACGAGCAAGGAGAGCCCGGCATGGAAGCATGGAAGGAACAGGTCCAGAACGCCGTCAACACCCTGGACAAGCTCAAGGAGTACATCCGCGTCACCCCGGACGAGGAGAAGGCCGTCACCACCCTGAAGACCAAGTGGGGCACCACCCCCTACTTCGCCTCCCTCATGGATCCCGACAACCCGGACTGCCCCATTCGCAAGCAGGTCATCCCCTCCATGAAGGAGACCGAGAACCGCTACGGCATCCCCGACTACCTCATCTGGAAGGAGAACCGCGCCGGCGACGAGCAGCGGCCCGATGCCATCGCCCGTCAGTACTACGACCGGATCGCTTTCACGGTCACCGACGTCTGCGCCAACTACTGCCGCCACTGCTTCCGCAAGGAGGTGGTGGTGAGCCGGGACCTGAAGCTCCGCATGGACGTGGACGAAGGCCTCGCGTGGATCGCCGAGCACAAGGAGATCCGGGACGTGCTCGTCACGGGCGGGGACCCCTTCATCCTCTCCGACGACAAGATCGAGTACGTGATCCGCAAGCTCCGGGAGATCCCCCACCTGGAGATGGTCCGCTTCGGCACCCGCACCCCCATCGTGTTGCCCCACCGCATCACCGACGGGCTCAAGAAGATCCTGAGGCCTTTTCACCGCATCCCCATCTGGGTGAACACCCAGTGCAACCACCCCAAGGAGATCACCGACCTCACCGCCGAAGCAGTCTACGGTCTCCTCACCTGCGGCGTGAACGTTGGCAACCAGGCCGTGCTCCTCAAGGGCATCAACGACGATGTGGAGACGTTCCGGGAGCTCCACCAGAAGCTCCTTCGCGTGCGCATCCGGCCCTACTACGTGTTCTACTGCGAGCCGGCACCGGGCATCGACCACTTCCGCACCCCCGTGGAAAAGGGGGCGGAGCTCATTCGCGACGCCATTCGCGGCCACACCACGGGCCTGGCCCAGCCCATGTACGTGATCGCCACGAACATCGGCAAGATCCCGCTCATGCCGGACTACTACATCGAGGGCGTGACGGAGAAGGAGTATCTGCTGGTCAACTACAAGGGAGAACGCACCACCATGCCCAACATCCCGGAGTAGGCTAACGCTCCAGCTTGGTCAGGCACTGCTCGAGGATCTCCAGGTTCTGGCGAAGCACCTCCTTGGATACCTGCACGGCGCTCTCGTCGTCGATGATCCTTCGAAGCAGTGCCACGCTCCTTCGAAGGGGGGCCGTGATGCTCTCCATGCGCACTTGACTGGGAAGAGAGGGTTGCGGCAGGGACTCGGCTGCGGTTAGAATGGAGGACGAAAACACTGCCGTCTCTTCGGCCCCGTCACCCTCGGACTGGGAAGGAGCCTCCTCCCCGGTCATCTTGCGGATGAACGAGGCCATGTCCTGGCTGACCATGCGGATGGGGTCGATATGGTAGAGCTCCATGTCCTCCAGCACACCTTCATCCAAAAGGTCCTGATACAGGTCTCTCAGCTCTGCCATCAGGTCCATCGACTGTCCCTGCCCGCTCATGACGACCTCGATGTTGGACGATTCGATTTCGGTCCTTTTCGTGGCGGCATGATATCTCCGGCGGGACGCTTCTTCAACCAAATTCCACACGCTTCGACCGCAGAGCGTTTTTGAAACGTTTTCGAGCCCCACGGCTCTCTACTCAAAAGCCGCATGTGGGATTCATGCGGACCGACCAGGAGGAAGCCATGCCCATCTACGAGTACAAATGCGATGACTGTGGAGAGCAGTTCGAACGCCTCGTGTTTGCATCCGATGCAGACGAACCCGTGGAGTGCCCGGCCTGCGGCAAACGCAGGACCAGTCGGCTCCTGTCCTCGTTTTCCTGCGGCTCGTCCGAAGGCCTGGGCGCCGCCCTGTCCTCCGGATGCGGCTCGTCCGGGGGGTTCTCTTGAGCGGGATGAGCCAGCGGCCGTGCGCCGTTCCAGAGCTTTCATCCCTAAAACAACTACTTGATGTTTATTAATAAAGTGAAATATCAACCATGGACACATCCAAACCAACCAAGGAGAGCAGCATGGGAATCGGATGGATTCTGGTGATCCTCGCCGTCTGGGTCCTGCTCCAGGCGGTGATTCTCCCCAAGATGGGGATCTCCACATGACTGCGGCAGAGTTGTCCGGTGGACAACCCGACCGTGATCCAGGAGAAGAACGCTTCGGCCCCTGAACCACCGAAGCGAACGGACTGAACAAAAGGGTCCTTTCTTCTTGATCTTTCCTCCTCGCTTTCAGATACTGCCCGGGACGTTCCCGATTCCCTTCGGCGGTTGGTCACGTGGCGAGGAGTTCATGCCCGAGCCGGAGGAACCCCGCTTCCCGAGACCAGAGGTGGGGTTTTTCGGTTTCCTCGAGAAAACATCCCGCCCGACCCTTCCGTCCTTCTTCATGGAGATGATGATGAAACTTCTTCTTTCGGTCTCACCCAAGACGATACGGTAGGCATCGTATGGCCTGGATTCATCGTATGAGACCCCTGGGAGTCGCCCTGGCTGTGGCCGTGGGCATGGTGCTGCTGTCCACACCATGGCAAAGGCCCGTACAGGCCCGTGAAGCGCGCGTTCAGTCCGCGGCGACCGAGTCCCTGTCCGATCGCAAGGCCTTTCATGTCTGGCTGGAACGCCTGGGCGAAGAGGCGGCCGAGCAGGGCATCTCCCGTGCGACCCTGGATGCGGCCCTGCGCGATATCGTGCCGCTGACGCGTGTGATCGAGCTCGACCGCCGCCAGCCGGAGTTCACCAAGACCTTCTGGACCTATCTTCGCCAGCGCGTCAATGATCGAAGGAAGGAACGCGGTCAAGCGCTCCTGGCAAGGCACCGGGATCTGCTCGAGGACATCCGTGCGGAGTACGGTGTGCCGCCGCGCTACCTGATCGCCCTTTGGGGGCTGGAGACGAGCTTCGGCGATCACCTGGGCGGCTTCCGCGTCATCGACGCGCTTGCGACGCTGGCCTACGACCGGCGCCGCCCGGAGTTTTTCCGTAGAGAGCTTCTGGCCGCGCTGCACATCCTCGATGAGGGGCACGTCACACCCGATGCGATGAAAGGCTCCTGGGCCGGTGCGATGGGCCACATGCAGTTCATGCCGACCACCTTCATCGGGCATGCCGTGGATCACACCGGAGACGGCCGCAAGGACATCTGGAAGAGCCTGCCGGACGCGTTGGCCTCTGCGGCCAACTACCTCTCCGACATGGGCTGGCGTCCGGACGAAACGTGGGGCCATGAGGTTCGACTTCCAGAGGGGTTTGACCTGAGCCTTGCCACCGTGGACCGGAAAAAGACGGTGGAGGCGTGGTCCGCGCTGGGCGTCCGGCGGATCGACGGTGCGCCTTTGCCACGTATGGAGATGGAAGGCTCCATCGTGCTCCCTCAGGGTCACAGAGGCCCGGCGTTCCTGGTCTACCACAACTTCCGCCTGATCATGCGATGGAACCGCTCCATCCACTACGCCATCTCCGTGGGACACCTCGCAGACCGAATCGGTGGATTTCCGGAGATCGCCGCCGGCCGGGAGGCGGAGCACGAACCGCTCTCCTTGGACGTGGTTCAGAAGATTCAGCGGCACCTGAACCGTCTGGGCTATGACGCCGGCCCGGAGGACGGCTTGCCGGGTCCCCGCACCCAGGCCGCGATCCGCGCATTTCAGCAGAATCAATCCCTGCCGGCGGACGGGTACCCCACGCTCGCTCTGCTGAGCCGTCTGCGTGCGCGGGTGGAAGCGCCGCCCGAAAAATAGAAGCCTTTGTTCTTGAGCCTGCCTTTGCGTTTTGCAATACTCATGGACGAATTTCGATCGATTTGTTAGCTCAAGAATGGCCGGCATTTTCTTCTTGGGGATAAGCCATGCTCCGATCTTCTTCACGCCGCAGTGCTCAGCGAGAGGTGGTCTTCTGCTTCTGGAAGGTGGTGCTTCAGAGGAAATGCAATGTGGAACCCATCGAGGAGTCGTAGGAACAGCCACCGTTCTCGATGCCAAAGTACCCGTTTGGAGAGCCGAATGAGCATCAGCAAAGTCGTCAAAAAATATAAGATAGATGAACAGCCAAATGATTTTTCCTATTGGAAGTCAAAATCGTATGCAGAGAGATTAGAGGCCCTCGAGGATATACGAAGGGAATATCATTCATGGAGACACCATGCTGAGCAAAGATTTCAAAGAGTTTATAGAATTGTTAAACAAACATAAGGTTAGATATTTGGTTGTTGGTGGTTATGCTGTTGCATTTCATGGCTACCCACGATATACAAAGGATTTTGACGTATGGATTGATTTATCATATGAGAATGCAAAAGCTGTAGTGAATGCGCTTGATGAATTTGGATTTGGTTCATTGGGATTAAAAATCGATGATTTTCTCGAAAAAGATCAGGTTATACAGCTTGGTTATCCTCCGAACAGAATTGATATTTTAACAACCTTAAGAGAGATCGAATTCGAAGATTGTTACAATAATAGGGTTACAGTTGATATTGATGGTATAGATATTGTTTTCATTGATATTGAAAATCTGAAACGAAATAAACGCTCCACCGGCCGCTCCCAGGATTTGGCCGATGCAGAACACCTGGAAGCGGGTTAGAGCCACCTCGGGATCGCCACAGCGGAACCACTTCGTGATGTGTCACCAAAGGACATAGACAAAAGGCTGAATATCAGCCGCCAGGGGGTGCAGCCTGCAGGACGAGCTTTCCTCGAAGCCCACCCTGCTCCATGAGCTCGTGGGCCTCCCGGGCCTTGGTCAGCGGCATGCGTGCCCCGATCCAAGGGGCGATTCGGCCCTGCTGCAGCAGGCGGAACAGCTGGCGCAGGTCCTCTGAGAACCAGTCCGGGTGCTTTCGGCGGAGCGCTTCGATGGAGTAGAACGTCGTGGAGCGGCCGCTGGGCAAGAGGTTCCACAGCTTGAGGCGCATGAAATCGAGGGGGATGCTTCCGCCCTGCCCCATGACGGCCTTGTGGAACCCGTAGGCCACCAGCCTGCCGCCGGGCTTCAGCAAACGAAAGGAATGCCGGAAGCTGTCGCCCCCGACCGGATCAAAGACCGCATCGAACCCGTCATCGGCCAAGGCCTGCAGACGCTCCGCACAATCCGCCTCTCGGTAGTCTACCGGGGTCGCGCCGAGATCGGAAACCATGGGGTGCTTGGGCCCGGAGGCGGTCCCGACCATGTCCAGGTCCAGCAGCCGGCCCAGCTGCAGGATGGCCGAACCCACCGCCCCGCCGGCGCCGTGCACCAGGATGCGCTGCCCGCGACCGATCTTGGCCGTTCGGTGCAGCATCTGAAAGGCGGTCACATAGCTCAGCACAAGGCTCACGGCTTCCGCCGGATCGAGCCCGTCGGGAACGGCGGTCAGCCAGGTCTCCGGGAGGCAGAGGTACTCGCTGTACGCACCGATGACCGTCAGGTCCGCCACAAGCTGCCCCACCTCGAAACCCTTCGCCCCCGGGCCCGGCCGGTCCACCACCCCCACCATGTCATAGCCCGGGGAGAACGGCGGTTTCTCTTTGACGCCCGGGTACTTCCCCTTGCGGATCATTCCGTCCGTGAAGTTGGCGCAGGTGACCAGCACCTGGACGCGTACCTCACCGGCCTTGGGCTCGGGCAGCGACGGTTCCTGGACGACCTCCAGCTGCTCCGGTCCTCCGAACCTACGAATGACGACCCGCTGATAGCTCATGCGGTCCCCCGTGTTTGAGATGGCCCCATGGACATCATGGTCACGGGGTGACCGTATCCGACCCTGCGGACGACGTCAAGGGGTCGACTTGACCAGCGAACCGGGCACGGTATCATCCTATATCGGGAAGACACGGAGCAGGCCGTGCTCGCCACGAGGAAAAAGGGAATCAACAACATCCCCGGCAAAACGGACCTCGGGATTTGTCCTCTTTCCCGGCTGCGGGGCCTTTCGAGGCCCCGTTCATTTTGGGGCACACGCAGTGGGGGCGATGCCGATTTATTCCGTGAATGCTGAACGCCCCATTGACAGGTTTTAAACCAACATATCAAAAGGTTAAACTAATAACCTCATGTAACTATTAAGCCTGCCACGGTCAAAGCTCTCCGTGCGACTTGGCATTCCACCTCCTGAAGTGCTATCCTTGTCTTCGTGACGCACGCCGCTCCCATAGGAACCCTGGTTTCCATGGATTCCTTCCTTGCTGACCGCTGACTACAGGAGAAAGGAACATGAAAAAGCCATTGATCGCTTTTTGCTCGGTTTTTCTGTTCTTGATGATGGCCCCGCTCCAAGGCACATGGGCGGATGCCCCGGGCAAACCGGCCTTGGAAGCCGTCAATCAACGAATGGAGCTGGAACGGGAGCAACGCAAAAAGGAACGAGCGCTTGAGAGGAAGGAGAGGAAACGACGCGAGGAGATGAAGCGCGAAGAAAGAAAGCGAAGAAAGGAAAAAGATCGTGAAATGCAAAAAGGAAGAAACGACATCCAAAAAGAAGAAATTGAAGAAGAAGATCAGCGCCCAATAAAATCCATGGAAGAACAAGACGGCAAAATGGAGATCGAACAGCAGCTGGATTCTGAAACCAAGGATGAAAAAATTAAATCGGACAGTCAAAAGAAAAAGGATGAAACAGAAAGCATACAGAATCAATTGCAATATGAGCTTGAAAAGCAAATTCAAAAAGAAATATATAGTCAATAATTTTAATGGCAGTTTCGATATAATACATACGTCCAAGGAGGCAAACTATGATAAGGCACTTTTGGGTAGTTCTTTTACTTATCATGTTTTCCACAAATGCTTATGCGGACTTTTCAGATGGAATCAATGCTTATAAACAAAAGGACTATTTCACTGCATTAAAGGAGTTCAGAACCCTTGCTGAGCAAGGACACGCCGAAGCGCAAACGATGTTGGGTTATATGTATGCATCTGGAAAAGGCGTGCTTCAGGATTACATACAAGCCCATTTGTGGTTCAATCTTGCGGCCGCTCAGGGGGATGAGCGCGCATTCGAAGCGCGCGAGAAGATTGCTGAGGTGATGCTCCCTGAGCAGATTGCAGAAGCTCAGAGGCTCGCTCGTGAATGGACACCCAAGGAATCGCCGGCACAAGAGACGGAAGAGGCCCTGCCGTCGAGTACGGGCGGACCGGAAGGAGCCGAGCTCGTCCGTGCCGTCCAGGAGCGCTTGGCCGCCCTGGGCTACGAGCCCGGACCGGCGGACGGCATCATGGGTTCCAAGACCCGATGGGCCATCCGCGACTATCAGGAGCAAGCAGGGCTTCGGGCGGATGGAGAGCCTTCACAGGCCCTGCTGGAGCACTTGAAGAACGCGGGAGACGCCCGGGTTGCGGAAGGACGATCCCAGCCCGAGGCTCCTGCCTCGGCCACTGACACCTCCCCGGCCCTTGCGGCTTCCCCAAACGAGCAAACCCAGGAGGTCATCGATCAGCTCAAGACGATCGTGCAGAAGGGCGAAGAGGAAAGGAGCGCGGACAGCCGGTTCCTGGCGAAGCTTCGAGACCTGATCCGGCGGTACGACTGGCCCTGGCGGGAGCGGCTTTTTCGTGATGCCTTTCACGATGGGGACCACACCCGAAATCCGGTGTGGAATGTGGTGTCCGGAGAGTTCTGGGTCGATTCCAGTCAACGATTGGTGAGCCGGTTCACGGCTCCGGTTCAAAAAGAGACGCCGAGGTCTGATGCCTCGAAAGAAGACACAGGGACCCGCATTTTCAAGAGCATCTTGACCGAGATCCTGAAAGAAAAAGAAGGGAAACCCAGCCGCCCCAAGGCCCCTGAACAGGCAGAGATCTACGCGAGTGCCGGCATCACCAACGCCTTTTCCATGGACATTGAAATCCTGGTTCGTCCCGAGGGAGCGGACGCTAGAATTGAAGTGGGCCTCTATCAAGGCCGAGACCGAGATCAAGGATACAGCCTCTACTTCGTTGGAGGCGCAACACCCTCTCTGGATCTGGTGCGTCAAACCGCCAGAGGATCTTCCATCATTGACATCGCCAAATCCTCTGAAATGCTCACAGATGGTCGCTCCCACGTCGTTCGTTGGCAGAGATACTCAGATGGGAACATGATTGTTGCCATCGACGGAGAGGTCGCCATTCAATCCGTGGATCGAACCTTTCAAGATGCCTTTGACGGCATTTCCATCACCAACCACAACGGCGATTTTGCCATCCCTTCCATCAGCATCTATGGTCATGCAGGCTGACACAATCATTTGTCCTTTGCGCGTATGGAAAAGTCGTCGCAGAAGGTGAAGCAAGGCCTGTCGTGATGGAACGTGGCTCGCACCGTTACAAAGGCAGGTTGCCCAATATTCCTCCAGGTCGCATGCCGCCACCGGGCCAATGCCGCATGAAGCCCCTCACCCATCACGATCTGGCGAACACGGTCAGAAGGGTGCTGGACGCTGAACGTTGAGTGCGAATCCCGCTAAGTGGTCAGCTGCCGAGCGGCCAGAGCACAGGGATGACCACGGCAATGACCGCGAGGACGAAGAGGGCCGCCCCAGCCCCGAACTTCAGGTAGTCCAGGCTGCGGTATCCCCCCGGCTCCTGGACCAGGAGCGGGGCCGGATGCCCCACGGGCAGGAGGAAGCTCGCCGAGGCGCCGACCACCACGGCCAGGGCAAAGGCCTTGGGGTCGGCGCCCATGGACTCCGCGATCTGGAGAGCCACCGGGGTCACAATGAGTGCGGCCACGGCATTGTGCATGGGCTGGGTCAGCAGCAGGGCCAGAAGACCCACCGCGGTCAGGGCCGGCACGGCCCCCCAGCCCCCCACGAGGTGCAGGACGAGATGAGCCAGCCCCGCGGCCGCTCCGCTCCTCTCTAGCGCCATGCCCACCGGGTACATTCCGCTGATCAGGATCAGGGTCCGCCAGTGCACCCTCCGGTAGATCAATCCCGGGGGCATGATGCCCAGGACAGCCATGAGCGCGGCCCCGGCCAGGGCGGCCACGGCAATGGAGACCCAGCCCAAGGCGGCGCTCAGGATGACGGAGAGAAAAATCGCCACGGCTGCGGGCGCGAGCTTCCTCAGGTGCAGAGGCGCTTCCTGGGGGCGGGGCTTCCGGACCCAAACGAGGTCGGGCTCCGGCCTGAAGTCCTCTACGTGGCTCCGGCTCCCGAACAGGAGGATGCCGTCTCCCGCCCGGAGCTCCCGGTTTCCCACGTCGGTTCGGTAGGGCCGCCCTTCCCGCCAGAGGCCGATCCCGGTCAGCCCGCTCTTGTGGCGAAGCCCCGCATCCCGAAGCGTCCTGCTGATCCATTTCGAACGCGGCGGAACCGCCACCTCCACCAGGTCGAAGACGCTCCAGGTGAAATCCTTTCGGGCGTGAGGCTGTCCCATGAGCACCAGCCCGGTGTGGTCTCCGGTGAACGCCTCCACCCGCTCCCGGCTCCCGCTCAGGGCCAGGACGTCGTTGGGTTGGATCCCGAAGTCCCCTCCCTCCACGGCAAGCTGCCGGCCACGCCTCAGGACCATCAACACCCCCAGCCCGTAGCTTCGACCGAGGCCGATCTCTTCGATGACGCTGCAGCATGCAGAGGAGCCCGGCTGCACCAGCACCTCCCAGAGCCGCTCGTCGAGCCGGTAGGTCCCCATGAGATCATCCGGCCCCCCCTGGTCGCCGGTGGACGCCTCCCGGACCTTTTTGCCGAGGGCGGGGCCGGAAACGAGGAGGGAGTAAAGAGAGATCCCTGCGACCAGCACGAGGCCTACGGGGGTGAACTCGAAAAACCCGAAGGATTCCTGGGTCTCCTGCCGCAGGAGGCCGTTCACGACCAGGTTGTGGGAGGCCCCGATGAGGGACAGGTTGGCGCCCAGGAGCGCGCTCGCGGCCATGGGCAGTAGAAGCCGCGCCGGCTCCTGTCCGCTCCGGCGGGACAGTCGCAGAACGGCCGGGATAAAGATGCCCACTGCAGCGACGATGTTGATGAATCCGGACAGCAGTCCCGCGACCGCTGTGCTGATGAGAAGAAGCCCCTTGATCCCGTTCCCGGCAAGGGCGCTCAAACGTTCGGCCATCCACCTCACGGCCCCGGTGCGCACCAGCCCTGCGCCGATGACCAGCAGCCCCGCAATGGCCGCCACGGCCTCGCTGCTGAACCCGGAGAGCGCTTCACGAGGGGAAAGGATCCCCGTCGAGGCGAGTAGCACGAGCACGACCACGGCCGTGATCTCCGGCGCGATCCAGTCGAACGAAAAGAACACCACGGCTGCAGCCAGGATCCCCAGAACGAGGTAGGCG
>CAYYVD010000164.1:0-10890 GCA_964475045.1 uncultured Desulfobacterales bacterium
CATCGTCATGGACGACACCTCGGAGACCCTCATGAGCAACGAGGACATCAAGGATCTCTATCTGGGGCTGACCGACAAGGGGGGGCAAAAGAGCTTCCGGGAGGTCAAGCACTACAAGCGACGGAAGCGTTGGCTTGCCTGATCAATGACAGGACCCTGACCGAGGTCCATCGCTGGGTCATGATATCGCCGCGCTCGGGGCCGGACGGTTGTTCGACCCCTGGGCACGAAAAAGGAGGGTGTTCATGAAGAAGAAAACCGGGATCTTGACGATGTTCGTCATTGCTGCGGCCTTGATGTTCATGTCGTGCGCCGCCATGCAACAACCTACGGAATCCAACTTCCAGGCTCCCGTCATCACGCTGGAGATGTTCGAGGTGCCCCAGTACGACGGGTACTACTACTACGCCGGCTCGATCGAGCCCACCAAGGGGAAGGCCGGGGACCACGGTGCGCCGCTCCCCATGAGCTTCCTCTTCAACGTGCAGAACCCGAACCCCTACATGGTGAGGCTGGACGGGATGCGGTTCACCGTGGCCTTCGACAAGGAGTTCGACGTGGTCACCGTGAACAACCAGGACACCCTGTTGATCCCGGCCGAGTCCACGGACCAGGTGCGCTGCACCACCATGATCACGGCCCGTTCCGCTCTCCTGAGCCTCATGGTCACGGGCGGCTTCAAGCTCAAGGCCAAGGGCTGGTCCCCCTGGGACGCCCTGGAGCGCTGGTGGACCGGCGTGCCCGACGCGTCGGTGCCGGTGACGGTCCACGAGGGGGCCGCCACGTTCCGCGCGGACGGGGTCACCAAGGTGGTGCCGATCAACGCGGAGTTTCCGTGACGGCATCAGGCGGACCGGATAGGAAGCACACTGCGGGGGCCCTCCGGGGCTCCCCTTTCGAACAGAGCGCCGGGCAGGGAGTCCCCCTGCCCGGCGCCGGTTCAACGCCTTGGGCGAACGGGGTGTGAACGTATGGGCCTGCACGACTTCACCGTGTACGACATGATCGATCGGAACGCCGCCAGCTTCGGCGATCTCCCCGCCTGGTACGAGGTGGACGACGGAAGGACGCTGAGCTTCGCCGGGCTGAAGCGGGAGGTCGACCGTCTGGCCGCCGGCCTTCGCGGGCTGGGCTTTCAAAAGGGCGACCGGATTGGGGTCCTGGGCAAGAACAGCCTGGAGTACTTCCTTCTCTACGGCGCCGCCGCCGGGCTGGGCCTCGTGGTCCTGCCGGTCAACTGGAGGCTCTCGGCCGAGGAGGCCCGCTTCAACCTGGAGGACGGCGCTCCCGGCGCGGTCTTCGTGGACCGGGAGTTCCAGCCCCTGATCGACGGCGTTCGAAGCGGGCTCCCCTCGGTGAAGCGGTTTTTCAACCTCAAGGACCGGGAAGGGGGCTACGAGGATTTCGGCGCCCTCCTAGGCGGAGGGGACGGGTTCGAGCCCGAGGCCGTGGCCACGGACGACGGGTTCGTGATCATCCACACGGCCGCCGTGGCCGGCCGCCCGCGCGGGGCCCTCCTGAGCCACGGGAACGTGATCTGGGCCGACATGCACTTCGACTACCACTGCGGCCTGGGGCCCGGCGACGTGCACCTCAACCTGCTGCCGCTCTTTCACGTGGGGGGCCTCTTCATGGCCACCTCGAGCTTTCACGCCGGAGCCATGAACGTGAACATGAGCAAGTTCGACGCGGGTCGCGCCGTGGAGCTCATCGAGGAGAAGCGGGTCTCCTTCCTGTTCGACTTCTCGCCCATCCTCTCCTCTATCCTGGACGAGGCGGAGAAGACGGGCCGGGACATCTCCTCGCTCCGGGCCGTGGTGGGCCTGGAGGCGCCGGCCGCCATCGAGCGGTACCAGGAGACCGTGGGCGGGACCTTTTTCGTCATGTACGGACAGACCGAGACCTCCTGCGTGGCCACCTTCGGCCGCTACGACGACTGCCCCGGATCGGCCGGCCGCATGCTGCCCGCGGCCCGGGTGAGCCTCCTGGACGACCGGGACCTCCCCGTGGGCGTGGGCGAGATCGGGGAGATCGCGGTCCGGGGCCCCATGGTCTTCCAGGGCTACTGGAACCTCCCCGAGGACAACGAGCGCACCTTTCGAAACGGCTGGCACCACACCGGGGACCTGGGGCGGTTCGACGAGAACGGCTTCATGTGGTACGAGGGGCGCAAGGCCGAGAAGGAGCTCATCAAGCCGGGCGGCGAGAACGTCTACCCCGCCGAGGTGGAGGCCGCCATCCTTCAGCACCCCGCGGTGGCCAAGGTGGTGGTCTTCGGGGTCCCGGACCCCAAGTGGAAGGAGGGCATCAAGGCCGTCTGCCTCCTGGAGGAGGGGGAGCGCCTGGAGGCCCGGGCCCTGATCGACTTCGTGGGGGAGCGGATCGCCCGCTACAAGAAACCCCAGTACGTGGAGTTCGTCCTGGAGCTCCCCTGTTTGGAGAACGGCCTGCCCGACCGCGAGAAGGTCAAGGCCATGTACTGCGCCGTGCCCGAGTAGGGGCGCGGTCGAGCGGCGGGTCCAGGCGGTGCAGACCGAGCTCTCTCCGGCCATTGTTCTGAGGACGATTCCGTACGGGGAGTCGGACCTGCTGGTCTTCTTCCTCACGCCGGACCGGGGGCGCCTCAAGGGGGTCGCCAAGGGGGCCCAGCGAAGCCGCAAGCGGTTCGTGAACAGCCTGGAGGTCTTTTCGCTGGTCCGGCTGGAGTTCGCCGCCCGCCGAACCGGGGAGTTCCTTCTCCTCCAGTCCGGGAAGCTGGTCCAAGGGTACGCCGGGCTTCGACGGGACTTCGCCACCCTGTCCTACGCCAGCTACCTGGCGGAGCTGGCCGAGGTCCTGCTTCCCGCCGGCGTTTCCGAGCCCGAGATTTTCGAGCTGCTGTGCGGTTCCCTGGAGCGTCTCTCCCAGGGGCAGGACCGGGACTCCGCGCGCCTGGTATTCGAGATCCGGGCCATGGCCCTGGGCGGTTTCGCCCTCGGCCTGAGCGCCTGTTCTGTATGCGGGCGGGTGTACCGCAACGAGGGCCGGGCGGTGTTTGCGTGCGGCTCCGGAGGCATCGCCTGTCTGGGATGCCGATCGGAGTCCGGGCAACGGCCGGGGCTGAGCCCGGAGGCGGTCCGGATCCTGCAGCAGGTCCAGGCCGGCCCGTGGAAGGCGGTTCAGGCTTTGGAGGTGCCCCCGGAGATCGCAGCGGAGCTTCGACCCGTGATGAGGCTTCACCGGACCCGCCGCCTGGAGCGGGAGCTCAAGACGGCCCGGTACATCGAGCCCGAAGCCTGACGCCCTTCACTCCCCGTAGTCCATCTCCAGCTCTCGAAGAACGTCCGCGGTGAGCACGTCGTCGTCGAAGGCGAAGGCGACGGTGCCCCGGTGGACCTGGAACCACACCAGGCTGCAGCCGTAGTCGTCGGCCACCTGCTCGAGGAGGGCCTGGAAGCGAAGGGCCTCGGGGTGGTCCGGGCCGTCCACCTCCTCGGGGAACAGGTCCACCTCGATGGCGCCCAAGGGCCCGGCAGGGTTGTCGTTCATCAGCGGCGCGCTCCTTGACCACGAAAGGCCCGGAGGAAATCCGAACCATCGCCCCCAATATACGCAGGCGAAGCCGGTTTCTCAACCCCCTCTTTCCCTTCGTGTCCCTCGCGCCCTTCGTGGTGCGCCTTCTTGGGGTCGAGACGGATCCAGCGCCCCCGCTTGACATCCAACCCGGCGGGTGCTATTTGGGCAAGCTTTGAGCGGTTGCGGCGGCAAGGAACGTACACGGGAGGAAGGCATGACCTTTCAGGAGCTCATCTTGAATCTGGAGCGGTTCTGGGCGGACCGGGGGTGTCTGATCCAGCAGCCCTACGACCTGGAGGTGGGCGCCGGCACCCTCAACCCCGCCACCCTGCTTCGGGCCCTGGGTCCTGAGCCCTGGGCCGTTGCGTATGTGGAGCCTTCGAGGCGCCCCACGGACGGACGATACGGGGAGAACCCGAACCGCCTGGCCCATTACTATCAGTATCAGGTGCTCATCAAGCCCTCTCCCATGGACATCCAGGAGATGTACCTGGACAGCCTGAGGTCGCTGGGCGTCGACCCGCTGGACCACGACATCCGGTTCGTGGAGGACGACTGGGAAAACCCGGCCGCCGGGGCCTCGGGGCTCGGGTGGGAGGTCTGGCTGGACGGGATGGAGATCACCCAGTTCACCTACTTTCAGCAGACCGGCAGCATCCGCCTGGACCCGGTGAGCGTGGAGCTCACCTACGGACTGGAGCGGATCGCCATGTACCTCCAGGAAAAGGAGAGCGTGTACGACCTGGACTGGAACGGGCGCATCACCTACGGCGACGTTCACAAGCAGGGCGAGTACGAGCTGTCCGTGTATCACTTCGAGACCGCGGACGTGGACATGCTCCTGCGGATGTTCGAGATGTTCGAGCGCGAGTCCCGGGCGGCCGGAGAGCGAGGCCTGGTGCTCCCCGCCTATGACTACTGTCTCAAGTGCTCGCACACCTTCAACATTCTCGAGGCCAGGGGCGCCATCAGCGTGAGTGAGCGGACCAAGTACATCGAGCGCATTCGAAACCTGGCCCGCCGGGCCTGCAAGGCCTACGTGGCCCAACGCGAGGAGATGGGGTTTCCGCTCCTTTGAACCGTTTCGACTTTCTTCGCGTCCTCCGGACGCACGGACCCCAGGACACATCCATCGAGGACACCATGGCGGAGCTTCTGCTGGAGATCGGGACCGAGGAGATACCCTCCGGGTACATCGAGGACGGCCTGCGGGTGCTCGCGCAGCTCGTGGAGGATGGCCTCCGGGAAGCGCGCATCGAGACCGGAAGGGGCCTGGAGACCCACGGGACGCCCCGGCGGCTCGTACTGACGGGACGTGAGGTTGCTCCCCGTCAGGCGGACACGGTGCAGGAGGTTACGGGACCGCCCGTGGGCGCGGCCTACGACGAGAACGGACGCCCGACCCGCGCGGCCGAGGGCTTCGCCCGGAAGCAGGGGGTGGCCGTGGAGGACCTGGAACGCATCGAGACCCCTAGGGGCGCCTATGTCTTCGTTCGAAGAGACATCGCCGGGAGACCCACGGCCGAGGTCCTGGCGGAGGTCCTTCCGAGGGTGATCCGGGACGTGCCCTGGCCCAAGTCCATGACGTGGGGGGCGGTGGGGTTCCCGTTCGCCCGTCCCATCCACTGGATCGTGGCTCTTCTGGACGGGGAGGTCGTCCGCTTCGATGCGGCCGGGGTGTCCAGCGGAGACCGCAGCCGGGGCCACCGGTTCATGGCCCCGGAGCCGTTCGAGGTCCACAGCGTGGACGACTACCTGAAGAAGGTTTCCCGGGCGCATGTCGTGGTGAGCCCGGCCGAGCGAAGAGCGCGGGTGGCACGGCTGGCCGAGGAGTCGGCCTCCTCGGTCTCGGGCAGGGCGGTGCTCGATCCGGATCTGGTCGCCACCGTGGCCAACCTGGTGGAGTACCCCACGGCGGTCTGCGGGGGGTTCGACCGCGCCTTTCTGGCCCTTCCGGATCCCGTGCTCATCACGCCCATGGCCGAGCACCAGCGGTACTTTGCGATCCGGGACGGGGAGGGACGCCTGATGCCCCACTTCGTGGCCGTGAACAACACCCTGGCCCGGGACCCGGACGTGGTGCGCCGGGGGCACGAGCGGGTGCTGCGGGCCAGGCTCTCCGACGCGGACTTCTTCTTCGAGGAGGACCGGAAACGGCCCCTGATCGACCGGTTGCGGGACCTGGAGTCCGTGATCTACCAGGCGGAGCTCGGCACGTCTTACGAAAAAGTAGAGCGCTTCACCCGCATCGCGGAGCACGTGGCCGGGCAGGTGGCGCCCGAGTCCGTGGAGGACGTCCGGCTGGCCGCCCGGTTGGCCAAGTGCGATTTGGTCACGGAGATGGTCGGGGAGTTCGCGTCCCTGCAAGGGGTCATGGGGGAGGTCTACGCCCGCATGGACGGGCACCCCGAGACCGTGTGCGGGGCCGTGCGCGAGCACTACCTGCCCGTCCGCTCGGGCGGGGCCCTTCCGGAAAGCCGGATCGGCGCCGTGGTGGGGGTTGCGGACCGCCTGGACACCATCGCCGGATGCTTCGCCATCGGCCAGGAGCCGAGCGGCGCGGCCGATCCCTTCGCCCTTCGCCGGCACGCCCTGGCCATCCTGCGCATCCTCGAGAGCCGGGCCTGGAACCTCTCCTTGAAGGAGCTCGTGGCCCACGCACTGGAGGGTTTGGCCGGCAAGGTGGACGTGCAGCAGGACGAGTGCACCGAGCGCATCCTGGCCTTCTTCCGGGAGCGATACCGCAACCGCATGCTTCAGGAGGGCTTTGCCCAAAGCGTGATCGAGGCGGTTCTGGCGGCCCGCTTCGACCGCGTTCCCGGCCTTCGTTCGGGCATCGAGCAGCTGGCGCGGTTCGTGGAGGCGTCGGACGAGTTCGAAACCCTCGTCCTGACCTTCAAGCGCGTCACCAACATCCTGAAGAAGCAGGAGGAGCCCTGCGAGGTGGGCCGGGATCTCTTTCAGGAGCCCTGCGAGGGCATCCTGTGGGAGGCGGTCCAGGGCATGGAGGGGGACGTTCGCGCCGCCGTGGCTTCCGGCAGGGACCGGGAGGCCCTCGACCGGCTGGCGGCCCTGCGACGGCCGGTGGACGACTTTTTCGACGGTGTGGAGGTGCTCACCCGGGAAGACCCGGAGCGTCGCCGAAACCGGATCGGGCTCCTGCAGCACGTCTCCCGGCTCTTCCTGCACGTGGCGGACTTCTCGCGGTTCTAGGGTTTCGGGAATTTCGGGGACACCATACTTAATTCGGAATTTCGGGGACACCATACTTAATTTCGGGGACGAATTTCGGGACCTTAATTCGGTATGCATACGCACCAGCAGATCAGCTCCGTGCTCGAATTAAGTATGGTGTCCCCGAAATTCTATACCCTCAGGGCTTTTTCAGCAGCACGTAGAGCTCCCCTTCGTGCTTCATGTGCCCTGCAGCCGTCTCGGCGTAAGGCCCCCGGCCCCAGAAGAGATCCGCCCGCCCGGCCCCGCGAATCGCCCCGCCGGTGTCCTGGTTGACCACGAACCGGCTCATGTCGGTCCACCGCTCGATCCTTCCGTCCTGAACCACCGGTTTCCGGGTGGAGATGAAGCACAGGGCGCCCTTGGGAAACAGGTCGTCGTCCAGGGCCACGGAGCGCCCGGGGGTCAGGGCCACGTTGATGTTGCCGAAGGGCCCGTCCGGCTTGCGGGTGAAGAAGACATAGGAGGGGTTGTGGTTGAGGACCTCGTCGATTCGTTCGGGGTGGGCTTCGAGAAAGCGCCGGATGGCCTGCATGGACATCTCCTCCCGGGGCACCAGGGACCGCTCGATGAGATAACGCCCGATGCTCCGGTAAGGGTGGCCGTTGGCCGCGGCGTACCCAACGGAGAGGGCGCCTCCGTCCGGCAGGCGAATGAGGCCGGAGCCCTGAATGTGCAGGAACGCCACGTCCACCGGGTCCCTGAGCCAGGCCAGCTCGAGGCCGCGGCCCTTGAGTGCGCAGCCCGCCTCGATGTCCTGCCGCGTGTGGTACGGGAGGAGCTTGCGCCCCTCGATGCGGGCGGTGATCCGTTTCCCTTCGAACGCCTTGCCGAACGGGGAGAGGTCGATGCGGAGCAGGTCCTCGGGAGGCTGGTAGAGGGGGTGCTGATAGGGACCGCCCGGAGCGAGGCTTCCCTCGTAGACCGGCTCGAAGTAGCCGGTGAAGAGCACGTGCCGGTTCCCTTTCCGTCCGGCGGCCCGGTACAGGTCGTAGCCGCTTCGAACGGCACGGGCCAGTTCGCCGGGTGACGGCCGCTCGCGGATGAGGGAGAGGAAGGCCAGCTGGGTTGCCCGAACCCGGCTGCAGGGAACGGCCGTGTCCCCGTAACGGAACACGTGGTCCGGAGCAAGGCGTGCAAGGTAGGCGAGGTTCTTTTCCAGGGCGCGTTCGAGGGACGCCAGGGCGTGGTCGTCCTGAATCTCCGGGATGAAGAACCGGACCCGCCCCAGGGCCTCCTCGGGGGATCGGGCCTCGTGGCGAAGCACCGGAAACAGGACGTGGGCGTAAAGCACGTACCCGGCCAGGACGCAGAGCAGGGCGCCGAGGACCGCCCAGGTCCTCCGGGAGCCCAGCGTCGGTTCCAAGATGTGTTTCCAGGGACGGCGAGTGGTCATGGGCCCCTTTCGAGACGGCATGTCAGCCACGTATCATATCGTGCCCCCGTCTGCAAGAAAAGCCTGTCGCGCGGGTCAGGGGGGCCTCGAGGGTGGGAAACGAGAACACACCGATTGCGGGAGTGTGGCCTGATTGCAACACCTTCGGGCGGGTGAGAGCGCATCCTTAGGGCTTCGAGGGGAATTGCAAGAAATATAGTCAGTGATTCCATAGGGTTGGAGGGTGTTGTTTTCTGGGGTGCACATGCCTCTTGTTGGTACGGCATTTGCTAATAGATGCACAAGCTTCCCTGAGCTCAAAGGCACCGCGACCCGATCGAGCGCCTGCAGGCGCACCCGGCACCGAAACCACAACAGGCCCCGCGACTTCGAGGAGATGAGATTGGATTATCGACAGCGCACGTTGAGCACCGAGGTCAGCTGTACAGGCATCGGGCTGCACTCCGGCTCCAAGGCCAAATTGACCCTGAAACCAGCACCGCCGGACTCCGGCATTCGGTTCATTCGAAGGGACCTGCCCGAGGCCACCGAGATCAAGGCCGTCAACGGCAACGTCACGGGCACCCACATGTCGACCACGGTGGGCCGGAACGGCACGGGGGTCTCTACGGTGGAGCACCTGATGGCGGCCCTGTTCGGCCTTGGCATCGACAACGTGAGCGTGGAGGTCGACGGGCCCGAGGTCCCCATCATGGACGGGAGCTCCGCGCCTTTCGTGTTCCTCATCAAGAGCGCCGGGATTCGAGAGCAGCAGTCTTTGAAGCGGTTTCTCATCGTCCGCAGAAAGTTCCAGGTGGAGGACGGCAACCGCTCCATCACGATCCACCCCTCTCGCGAGCTCAAGATCACCTACACCATTGACTTCAACCATCCTCTTCTCAAGAACCAGACCTACGAGCTCCGGTTCTCGGGCGGGGACTTTGTGCGGGAGATCAGCCGGGCCCGGACCTTCGGTTTTCTCAAGGACATTCAGCTCCTCCGGGAGAACGGCCTGGCGCTGGGCGGTTCCCTGGACAACGCCATCGTGATCGACGACTTCCGCGTGCTCAACGAGGACGGGCTGCGTTATCCAGACGAGTTCGTCCGTCACAAGATCCTGGATTTCTTGGGAGACCTGGCCCTTCTGGGCCATCCGGTGATCGGGCACTTCGTGGTGGAGAAATCCGGGCACTTCCTGAATCAGCTCATGCTTCACGAGCTGATTCGCAACAAGAAGCACTGGAAGGTCCGCTCGTTCAAGGACCCGGAGGAGGTGGCCGAGAATCGGCTTCGGATTCCGGCCTTCGGAACCCTGGAGCCCGTGCCGGCCTGAACTCCTTTGGCACACCCTCTTCATCCATCCCTCTCCGTTCAGGAACTCGCCCGGTGACCGGCGAGCCCGCCCGCTCGGGCCTTCGCCCGAAGGGGCGGCCGCGCGTGCCTCTCCGTGCTTCCCGCCTCTGGGCGGCGCCCTCCTCGAGGGCCTGCCGTGCCCGATATTGATTGCTTTCCCGCATGCTCTTGGCTAACATACGCACCCGAATTCCTTGCTTTTCAGGCCCCTGCCGGCCGGAGCCGGCAGGGGCCGGCAGACGCGTGTCCGGAGTGGAGATGTCCCGTTTTTTCAAGAAAGCATGCCGGATCGGACCGTGGACGGCGTTGGTCCTCGTCATGGCGGTTTCGTCCGTTCCGTCCCACGCACGAGAGGCCCGGCTGACCGATATCGTGGTGACGAACACCACGGAGCACCTGATGGTCTACTTCAGCGTAGAGGGCTGCTTCACCGCGGAGATGATCCGTGCCATCGAGAGCGGTCTTCCCACCACCTTCACCTTCTATGTGCAGCTCAACGAGCAGCGGGACCTCTGGTGGGATCGAAGCCTGGTCGAGCTCGAGATCCGGCACACCATCCGCTACGATCAGCTCAAGAAGCACTA
Source organism: uncultured Desulfobacterales bacterium (assembly GCA_964475045.1). Lineage (GTDB taxonomy): Bacteria > Desulfobacterota > DSM-4660 > Desulfatiglandales > HGW-15 > JAIPEI01. The sequence continues at coordinate 10,102 of CAYYVD010000164.1, forward strand.
CGAGCTGCGGCTTTCGGAGGAGGCTGGGGACGTGCTCGCGGTGCAAGACTTCGAGGAGGCCCGGCGTCTCATGTCCGAGGTGGTCGCCCTGAAGGTGTTTCCGCTCGACGGTTTGAAAAAGGGAGCGCGCTATCAGCTTCGCATGATGGCGCAGCTGGACAAGATTCGACTGCCGCTGTACCTCCACTATGTGTTCTTTTTCCTCTCCCTGTGGGATTTCGAGACGGGCTGGTATGCCGTCGACTTCCTCTATTGAGATCGCCCGCCGGCCTTTCGAGACCGCGGCGGGAGGATGCCCGCAGGGGAGGGGAGCGGCCTGCATGGGGCGCGGAGACCCCTTGAAACGGTTTGGATGACGTCATGGCCTCGTACCTGGAAGCCGAAAGACAGGATCTTCGAAGACGGCGGCGGGAGCGGTACATCATCGCCTCTCTCATGGCGCTGGTCGTGGCGCTCACCACCATCGGCTTTCGCGTCCTGGACTTGGGCATGGACCTTCCCCTGTCCCACAGCATTTTGGTGTTCGGCCTCATCAACGTCAACGTCATCCTTCTGCTTCTGCTCCTGTTTCTCATCGTCCGGAACCTGGTCAAGCTCCTGTTCGAGCGCCGCAAGCGGATCATGGGGGCCAAGCTTCGCATCAAGCTGGTGCTGGCCTTCATTCTGCTGTCCCTGCTGCCGACGATTCTGCTGTTTTTCGTGTCGGTCCAGTTCATCTCCATCTCCATCGAGTACTGGACCAAGCTGCCCATCGAGCGGTCCTTGAAGACCTCCCTGGAGGTGGGCCAG
>CAYYVD010000165.1:0-10827 GCA_964475045.1 uncultured Desulfobacterales bacterium
TCGCGAGGGCGGACGAACGGTGGGCGCCGGCGTCATCTCCGAGATCATCGAGTAGACCGAGAATGGAGCGGCGCGGCCTTCACGGAAGCCGTGCACGGGGTGGCTGATCATGCGGGACATCATTACACTTGCTTGCGAAGCGTGCAAGAACCGGAACTACACAACGACCAAGAACAAGAGGAAGACGCCGGACAAGCTCGCGTTTCGAAAATACTGCCCGACGTGCAGAATCCATACGCTGCACAAGGAGACAAAGTAAGCTCGTTCGTCCCATGCAGGCCAGTAGCTCTAACGGCTAGAGCACCGGACTCCAAATCCGGGTGTTGGGGGTTCGAATCCCTCCTGGCCTGCCAAGCTTTGTCTGAGGGGTGAGGTGCGGCGCTTTTTTTTTGACGGAATCGCTGAAGAACCCTATGAAGAAGCCGGCAAACAAGAAGAAGAAGAAGCGGAGTGGCCGGAAGCGTTCTCAAACGGACGCCAGGACACAGACTCTGGAACGTGCGGACGCTCCGGAACCGAAGCCCGAGGAGCCGAGCCAGGGCGCGGCGGAGGTGAAAAAGGTCTCCGTGCCGTCGACCCCCAAACGGGAGGTCGACAAACGCTCCGAGAAGAAGAAAGAGGGCGGGAAATCGATCGGCCGTTACGTCGGCGTGGCGGCCCAGTTTCTGCGTGAGGCCCGGGTGGAGCTCAGAAAGGTGAAGTGGCCCACTCGAAAGGAGCTTCTCGCCTCCACAGCCATGGTGATCTTCCTGGTGCTCGTGGCCGCGCTTTTTCTCGGGGTGATCGATTTCGGGTTGATCAAAATCATTCGGACGGTAGTGGGCTAGCCCAGGGGACCGGGAAACGAAACCGCGGTTCAAACCCGTGAGCGTGGGCGGAAGCCCGAAAGCAACCCATGGACGAGATTCACGACAACAACCAGGAGCAAGAGGACACCCCCCAGGTCAATCCGGATATGAAGTGGTACGTGGTGCACACCTACTCCGGGTTCGAGCACAAGGTGAAGCTCAACCTGGAGGAAAGGATCCGGTCCCTCGGGCAGGAACCCTACTTCGGAAAGATCGTGGTCCCCACCGAGCAGGTGGTCGAGCTCAAGCAGGGACAAAAGAAGACGTCCTCCCGGAAGTTCTATCCGGGCTACATTCTGGTGCAGATGGTGCTGAACGAAGACACCTGGCATACCGTCAACAACACCGCAAAGGTGACCGGCTTCGTCGGCAGTGGACAGAAACCGTCTCCCATCCCCGAGTCCGAGGCCGATCGGATCATTCGGCAGATGGAGGAGGGGATCACCAAACCCAAGCCGAGGTTCTCCTTTGAAGAAGGAGACGAGGTCCGTGTGGTGGACGGTCCTTTCACCAACTTCCAGGGCACGGTCTCCGAGGTGAAGCCGGACAAGGAAAAACTTCGGGTCCTCATCACCATCTTCGGTCGTTCCACCCCGGTGGAGCTCGATTTCATCCAGGTGAACAGGATTTAAGGGCATGCGGAAGGCGTGCGAACGGCTTTCCCACGAACCTTCAAGGAGTTGAAGCAGAGGAGCCGAGAAGAAGATCATGGCCAAAAAAGTCATTGCCAACGTGAAGCTGCAGGTCAAGGGCGCGCAGGCGAACCCTTCTCCTCCCATCGGACCGGCCTTGGGCCAGCACGGTGTGAACATCGCCGAGTTCTGCAAGGCGTTCAATGCAAAGACCCAGGACCAGGCCGGCACGGTGATTCCCGTTGTGATCACCATTTACGCGGACCGGTCCTTTTCCTTCATCACCAAGACCCCGCCGGCCGCCGTTCTGCTCAAGCAGGCGGCCAAGATCGCCAAGGGTTCGAGCGAACCGAACAAGGACAAGGTCGGGCAGGTGAGTCGAGCACAGGTGGAGGAGATCGCAAAGCAGAAGTTCGAGGATCTCAACGCCTACGATCTGGAGCACGCTTCTCGAATCATCGCAGGCACGGCGCGAAGCATGGGGATCACCATCGCGGACTAGCGTCGAGGCGAACGGAAACCAAACCACAGAGGGTACGCGGGCATGGCAGCGAGAGGAAAAAAATACAAGGAGGCTTCGGCCAAGGTGCTCAGGGGCCGGCGGTACGGGTTCAGAGAGGCGGTGGAGCTGGCTTTGGACAATGCCTTCGGCAAGTTTGACGAAACCGTGGACATCGCTGTGAAGCTGGGCGTGGATCCGCGCCATGCGGATCAGATGGTGCGCGGTACCGTGGTGCTTCCCAACGGCGTGGGCAAGGAGGTCCGCGTCCTGGTGTTTGCCAAGGGCGAGAAAGAAAAAGAGGCCGCTGAGGCGGGGGCGGACTACGTGGGCTCCGACGACTACGTGGAGAAGATCCAGAACGGATGGCTGGAGTTCGACAAGACCATTGCAACCCCCGACATGATGGGCGCCGTCGGGAAGCTCGGGCGCATTCTGGGTCCCCGCGGGCTGATGCCGAACGCAAAGCTCGGGACCGTGACCTTTGATGTGGCCAGGGCCGTGAACGAGGTCAAGGCGGGCAAGATCGATTTTCGGGTCGAAAAGGCCGGCATCGTCCACGCCCCCATGGGAAAGGTTTCCTTTGGGATGGACCTGCTGGTGCAGAACATCGCTGCTTTCATGGACACCATCCTCCGGCTGAAGCCGCCCGCGAGCAAGGGCACCTATCTTCGCGGAATCGCCGTCTCCACGACCATGGGTCCGGGTATCAAGATCGATCCAGCGACCATGAAAGAGCTGTCCGTTTCATAATCATTCGCGAGCTCGTAAGGACCAGGGTTCGGCACTCGGGGCGCCCGGGGAAGGAAAACCGGGGGCCCGAGGAGTGCAGAACAGGATGGGATATTGGGAAGACGGTCCGGATCACGGAGGACATTGGACCTGTGGTTCCGGACCTCGAAAGAGCGGTCAAAGACAGTGGGTGCCTGTTCGGCTTAAATGCTTGCCGGGGCCCCTCCGCGAAGGAGGGCCCGCCCTTGCAGGTTTTCGTTGGCGGACCTAATGGTTTGCGAATGGAAACATAAGCCTACCGAGACCACGATACAACCAACGTGAACCATCCCGGAGGCACCCCTGACTCTGGCGCTGCCGACATGCCAAACCAGAGAGGGGGTGATTGTTTTTGGAAAGAGCGAAGAAAGAGGCCTTCGTGGCCGACATGAAGGAACGACTGGGGCGTGCTCAGGCGACCTATCTCGTGGACTACAAGGGGCTCGACGTGGCGGCCATGACCCGGCTCCGCAAGGAGCTGAAGGACGCCGGGGCGGAGTTCCAGGTGGTCAAGAACCGCCTGCTGCTCCTGGCGAGCCGGGAAACGGACACGGCCGTGATGCAGGAGCACTTCACCGGTCCCTGCGCCCTTGCCATCACCTACGAGGACGTCGTGGCGCCGGCCAAGGCCCTCGTGGACAGCGAGAAGGACAACAAGAAGCTCGAGATCAGGGCCGGACAGATGGCGGGCAGGCTCATGGACGTCGAATCGATTCGACGCCTGGCCAAGCTGCCGGGACGCGAGGCGCTCCTGGCCCAGGTCCTCGCCGCCATGCAGGCGGTACCGGCTTCGTTCGTGAGGGTGCTCAACGGCGTGACCGTTCAGCTGCTGAATGTGCTCAAGGCCGTGGAAGACCAGAAGCGCGCTGAAGCCTGAAAAGACACGATACGAACACATCATGGAGTGACGGAGGCAAACCAGCCATGGCAGAAAATATTTCCAAGGAAGACGTGATCGAGTTCATCTCCAACATGACGGTGCTCGAGCTCTCCGAGCTGGTCAAGGAGCTTGAAGACAAGTTCGGTGTGAGCGCGGCCGCTCCGGTGGCCGTGGCCGCCCCGGGCGCCGGGCCCGCCGAGGAAGCCGCCCCCGAGAAGACCGAGTTCGACGTCGTCCTGACGGGCGTGGGAGACAAGAAGATTCAGGTCATCAAGGTGGTCCGGGCCATTACGGGCCTGGGGCTCAAGGAGGCCAAGGCCCTGGTCGACGGAGTGCCCGGCGCGGTGAAGGAAGGCGTGAACCAGGAAGAGGCCGAGGACATCCAGAAGCAGCTGGAAGAGGCCGGAGCCACGGTCGAAGTGAAATAGCCGCATTCTTGCAGGCCCTTTCCGGATCGCAGCGCCCTGTATGCTGCGATCCGGGGCCGACCACCAGGATGTTTGATTCGGAAGAGGTAAGGAGATTCGATGAAGTCGAGTGATGCCATCAGCCGCCATGTGAGAAGAAACTTCGGGAAGATTCAGAAGGTCATCGGCATCCCGAATCTGATCGAAATGCAGAAGGGGTCCTACGAGCGCTTTCTGCAGAAGGGCTCCTTGCCCGAGGACCGGATCGAGGTGGGTCTGCAGGGGGCCTTTCGGAGCGTCTTCCCCATTCAGGATTTCAGCGCCACCTCGTCGCTGGAGTTCGTCCGGTACTCGTTCGAGGACAACAAGTACAGCGAGGACGAGTGCCTGGCCAAGGGGATGACCTACGAGGCGCCGCTCAAGCTGACCGTGCGTCTTCTGGTGTTTGACACGGATGCGGAGGACGGGACCAAGAGCATTCGGGACATCAAGGAGCAGGAGATCTACTTCGGGACGCTCCCCATGATGACCGAGCGGGGCACCTTCATCATCAACGGAACGGAGCGGGTGATCGTCAGCCAGCTCCACCGGTCTCCAGGCGTCTTCTTCGACCACGACAAGGGAAAGACCCACTCCAGCGGCAAGCTCCTGTACTCCGCGCGTGTCATTCCGCTTCGGGGCTCCTGGCTGGACTTCGAGTTCGACCCCAAGGACCTTCTGTACGTGCGGATCGACCGGAGGCGCAAGTTTCCCGCCACCACCTTCCTCAAGGGTCTCGGGTACAGCACGGAGGACCTCCTGCGGGAGTTCTACGACACGGAGACAATCCAAATCCGGGAAACGGAGTGCCTGCGGCCCCTGGACCTCGACATCCTCTACCAGCACCGGCTCAGCAAGGAGATCGTCCAACCCAAGACCGGAAAGGTCCTGGCCAAGGCGGGGGACAAGTACACCAAGCGGCTTCACCGGCTGATCGAGTCGGCCAAGATCACGCACATTCCCGTGCGATTCGAGGACATGGAAGGCCGGGTGCTCGCAGAGGACGTTCTCGACCCCTCCACGGGCGAGGTCCTGCTGAGCGGAAACCAGCCGCTCACCGGGGACGCGCTGGAAACCTTGCGGGACACGGGCATCGAGGAGATCCGCTGCCTGGTGCTGGAAGGGCCCGAGGTGAGCACCTCCATTCGGGACACCATGCTCCTCGACAAGATCGAGACGGCCGAGGAGGCCACCCTGGAGATCTATCGAAAGATGCGGCCGAGCAGCCCGCCCACTCAGGAGGTGGCCCACAACTTTTTCAACAGCCTGTTCTTCACCCTGAACACCTACGACCTCTCCCCGGTGGGGCGTCTGAAGCTGAACCACCGTCTGAACCTGGACGAGCCTCTGGAGACGCGCGTCCTCAGGAAGCGCGACATCATCGCCACGGTGAAGGAACTGATCCGGCTGAAGACCTCCGAGGCCGTGGTGGACGACATCGACAACCTGGGCAACCGCCGGGTGCGGTCCGTCGGGGAGCTCCTGGAGAACCAGTACCGGATCGGGCTGGTCCGCATGGAGCGGGCGATCAAGGAGCGCATGAGCCTTCAGGAAGTGGAGACCCTCATGCCCCACGACCTGATCAACTCGAAACCCGTTTCCGCGGTGGTCAAGGAGTTTTTCGGGACCAGCCAGCTCTCGCAGTTCATGGACCAGACCAATCCCCTCTCCGAGGTCACCCACAAGCGGAGGCTCAGCGCACTGGGCCCCGGAGGGCTCACCCGCGAGCGCGCCGGGTTCGAGGTTCGGGACGTCCACCCGACCCACTACGGCCGCATTTGCCCCATCGAGACGCCGGAAGGGCCCAACATCGGCCTCATCGTCAGCCTGAGCACCTACGCCCGGGTCAACGACTTCGGCTTCATCGAGACCCCGTACCGCGTGGCCGGGGACGGGAAGGTGGGAAAGCAGATCGACTACCTCTCCGCCCTGGACGAGAAGGACTACCCCATCGCCCAGGCGAACGCCCCGCTCGACAAGAAGGGCCAGTTCGTCAACCCGGAGGTGGCGGTGCGGATCGAGGGCGAGGCGAGCAAGACCGCCAATCAGGATGTGAGGTACATGGACGTCTCCCCGGACCAGCTCGTGAGCGTGTCCGCCTCGCTGATCCCCTTTCTGGAGCACGACGACGCGAACCGTGCCCTCATGGGGTCCAACATGCAGCGTCAAGCCGTGCCCCTTCTCAAGGCGCGCTCTCCGTTGATCGGCACCGGGATCGAGGGTGTGGTGGCCAAGGACTCGGGCGTGAGCGTGGTGGCCAGGGCCGCGGGCGTGGTGGAGGACGTGGACGCCTCGCGCATTGTGGTGCGCACGGACCAGCCCGCGGAGAGCGAGGACGAGGTCAGGATCTACAAGCTCGTCAAGTACAAGAAGTCGAATCAGAACACCTGCTACACGCAGAAACCCATCGTGAAGCGGGGACAGCGCGTGAAGGCCGGGGAGATTATCGCCGACGGTCCGGCCACCGAGCTCGGGGAGCTCGCCCTGGGACAGAATGTGATGGTGGCCTTCATGTCGTGGGGCGGGTACAACTTCGAGGACTCCATCATCGTGAGCGAGCGGGTGGTCAAGGAGGACATCTACACCTCCATTCACATCGAGGAGTTCGAGGTGGTCTCCCGGGACACCAAGCTCGGCAAGGAGGAGATCACCCGGGACATCCCCAACGTGGGCGAGGAGGCCCTCAAGAACCTGGACGAGAGCGGGATCGTCAAGGTCGGTGCGGAGGTCAGGCCGGGGGACATCCTGGTGGGAAAGATCACCCCCAAGGGGGAGACCCAGCTGTCTCCGGAGGAGAAGCTCCTGCGAGCCATCTTCGGCGACAAGGCCGGCGACGTGAAGGACACCTCCCTGCGGGTGCCGCCGGGGGCCGAGGGCACGGTCATCGACGCCCGCGTGTTCGCGCGCAGGGGCGTGGAGAAGGACCAGAGGACCCTCGAGAACGAGCAGGCCGAGCGCGCGAGACTGGAAAAGGACAAGGAAGACCAGATCAAGATCGTCGAGCGGAGCGCGCGCACGAGGCTGAAGGAGATCCTCGCCGGGAACAAGCTGAAGACGAACCTGCGGGAGAAGGGGAAGACCAAGGCGGTCCTGAGCAACCGGAAAACGATCACCGCCGAGGACGTGGACCGGATTCCCGTGGCCCTCTGGTCGGGCGCCGATCTCAAGGCCTCCATGGATCTCATCGAGGAGATGGAGTCCGTGGTGGAAGGCTACCTCGAGCGGGTTCGGAAGATCGAGGACCTCTTCCAGGGGAAGCTGGAGATGCTCAGCCAGGGAGACGAGCTGGCCCCGGGCGTGATCAAGATGGTCAAGGTCTACGTGGCGATCAAACGAAAGCTGTCCGTCGGGGACAAGATGGCGGGGCGCCACGGCAACAAGGGGGTCCTCTCGAGGATTCTTCCCATCGAGGACATGCCCTACTTCGATGACGGGACCCCGGTGGACATCGTGTTGAACCCCCTCGGCGTGCCGTCCCGAATGAACGTGGGACAGGTGCTCGAGACCCACCTGGGGTGGGCCTCCAAGGCCCTGGGAAGGCAGGTGGGGGAACTCCTGGATTCCCTGCACAAGAAGCAGGCCAAGGAGCAGGCCAAGGGCGATGTCCAAACCCTTCGAAAGACCCTGAAGGACGCCTTCTCCCTGACGGAGTACAACGGTCACTATAAGGATCTGAGCGACGACGAGGTCCTGGAACACGCCCGGCTCGTGCGGGAGGGCGTTCACATGGCCTCTCCGGTCTTCGACGGGGCCAAGGACGAGATTCAGCGGTGCCTCGAAGCGGCCGGGCTGCCCGCGACCGGGCAGGCCACCCTGTATGACGGCAGGAGCGGAGAGCCCTTCGACCGCCAGGTGACCGTGGGCATCATGTACATCATGAAGCTGCACCACCTGGTGGACGACAAGATCCACGCCCGGTCCATCGGGCCGTACTCCCTGGTGACCCAGCAGCCGCTGGGAGGCAAGGCCCAGTTCGGAGGGCAGCGTCTGGGAGAGATGGAGGTGTGGGCCCTGGAGGCCTACGGCGCCGCCTACTCTCTTCAGGAGTTTCTGACCGTCAAGTCCGACGACGTGGCCGGGCGCACCCGCATGTACGAGCGCATCGTCAAAGGAAACAACATTCTGGAGGCCGGGCTGCCGGAGTCCTTCAAGGTGCTGATCAAGGAGCTCCTGAGTCTCGGTCTCGAGGTCCAGCTTTTCGAGGACAGCGAGGTTTAGGTCACCCCTGTTCGAGGGGGCCGCTCCCTGAGCGCGTCCTCCAAAGGAGCCCACATTGGAAGAGCTTTACAACTTCTTCTCAAAGCCGAAGGACCCCTCCAGCTTCAATGCCGTGAAGATCTCTCTCTCCTCGCCGGAGAAGATTCGGGAGCGGAGCTACGGGGAGGTCAAGAAGCCCGAGACGATCAACTACCGGACCTTCAAGCCGGAACGGGACGGTCTGTTCTGCTCCAAGATCTTCGGTCCCATCAAGGATTACGAGTGCAACTGCGGCAAGTACAAGCGCATGAAGCACCGGGGGATCGTCTGTGAGAAGTGCGGCGTCGAGGTGATCCAGTCCAAGGTTCGACGGGAGCGCATGGGGCACATCGAGCTGGCCGCTCCGGTGGCCCACATCTGGTTCCTGAAATGCCTGCCTTCGAAGATCGGGAACCTGCTCGACCTCACCCTCAAGGACCTGGAGCGTGTCCTGTACTTCGAGAACTTCATCGTGTCGGATCCCAAGGACACCCCGCTGACCAAGGGCACCCTGCTCACCGACGAGCAGCTCATGCGGGTCCGCGAGGACTACGGGGACCGATGCGAGGTGGGCATCGGCGCGGAGATCATCAAGAAGATGCTGAGCCAGCTGGACCTCGAGGAGCTCTCCGGCACGCTCCGGACGGAGATGATCGAAACACGGTCCGACGCCAAGCGAAAGAAGCTGGCCAAGCGCCTCAAGGTGATCGACGCGTTCCGGGAGTCCAGGAACCGTCCCGAGTGGACCATTCTCGACGTGGTCCCGGTCCTCCCGCCCGACCTTCGCCCCCTGGTTCCCCTGGACGGCGGCCGCTTCGCCACCTCGGACCTCAACGACCTCTACCGCCGGGTGATCAACCGGAACAACCGCCTCAAGCGGCTCCTCGAGCTGAACGCGCCGGAGATCATCGTCCGCAACGAGAAGAGGATGCTCCAGGAGGCCGTGGACGTCCTGTTCGACAACGGTCGCCGCGGAAAGGTGGTGACCGGGGCGAACAAGCGGCCCTTCAAGTCCCTGAGCGATATGCTCAAGGGGAAGCAGGGGCGCTTCCGCCAGAACCTCCTTGGAAAGCGCGTGGACTACTCGGGCCGATCGGTCATCGTAGTGGGGCCCGACCTTCGGCTCCATCAGTGCGGCCTTCCCAAGAAGATGGCCCTGGAGCTCTTCAAGCCGTTCATCTACAACAAGCTGGACGAAAAGGGCCTGGCCACGACCATCAAGAGCGCCAAGAAGATGGTGGAGCGTGAGACCTACGAGGTCTGGGACGCCTTGGACGAGGTGGTCCGGGAGTACTGCATTCTGCTCAACCGCGCACCGACCCTGCACCGGTTGGGGATGCAGGCCTTCGAGCCCACCTTGATCGAGGGCAAGGCCATTCAGCTCCACCCGCTCGTGTGCACCGCGTTCAATGCGGACTTCGACGGGGACCAGATGGCGGTGCACGTGCCCCTGTCCATCGAGGCCCAGATCGAGTCAAGGGTGCTCATGATGTCCACCAACAACATCCTCTCTCCGGCCAACGGCGAGCCCATCATCGTCCCCAGCCAGGACATCGTCCTGGGGATCTACTACCTCACCCGGGAGCGGATGTTTCAGAAGGGCGAGGGCCGGGCGTTCTCCAGTTTCAAGGAGGTCCGCATCGCCCACGACGCCGGCGAGCTCGGCCTGCACGCCGCCATCAAGGTGCGCATCAACGGCAAGCTCGAGGAAACCACCACCGGCCGCGTCCTGCTCTACGAGATCTTTCCGAGTCATCTTCCCTTCTCCCTCGTCAACCGGGTGATGAACAAGAAGGAGCTGCGGAACCTGGTCAACGAGTCCTACCGGCGGGAGGGCATCAAGGCCACGGTCATCCTGTCCGACCGGCTCAAGGACATCGGGTACAAGTACGCGACCCTCTCGGGCATCTCCATCTCCATGAACGACATGATCATCCCGTCCCGCAAGGACGAGATCCTGGAGAGCGCCGAGAAGGAGGTCCGCAAGATCGACGGCCAGTACAAGGGCGGTCTGATCACGGACGGGGAGAAGTACAACAAGGTGGTGGACATCTGGGCCCAGTCCACGGAGAAGATCGCCGGGGAGATGATGAAGGAGATGGCTGTCGAAGAGATCCAGAAGGACGACGGCGAAAAGGTGACCGCCCCCAGCTTCAACCCCATCTACATGATGTCCGACTCCGGCTCGCGCGGAAGCAAGGACCAGATGCGTCAGCTCGCCGGAATGAGGGGGCTCATGGCCAAGCCCAGCGGGGAGATCATCGAGACCCCGATCACCTCCAACTTCCGTGAGGGGCTGACGGTTCTTCAGTACTTCATCTCCACGCACGGCGCGCGCAAGGGCCTGGCGGACACGGCCCTCAAGACCGCCAACTCGGGCTACCTGACCCGGCGCCTCGTGGACGTGGCCCAGGACACGGTGATCCTGGAGGAGGACTGCGGCACCCTGGACGGCATCTGGGTGTCCTCGCTCGTGGAGGGCGGTGAGATCATTCAGCGCGTGGGCGACCGCATT
>CAYYVD010000166.1:0-10792 GCA_964475045.1 uncultured Desulfobacterales bacterium
CCCGTGTCCCAGTGTCATGATGCTTCGATCCCGATTTCGATTTCGATGGCCCCAAGCCGGCTCTCAAAACGTCGCCGGCGTGTTGACCCAAAAGGCCCTCACCTCGATGTTCCCGACGTTCTCCATCAAGTGCGGTATGGAGCTGTCAAAGTAAATGCAGTCCCCTTCCTCGAGGATCCACTCCTCTTCGCCGATGACGGCCTTGAGCGTGCCCTCCAGAATGAGACCGCACTCCTCCCCTTCGTGGGAGACGAACTCCCCCCCTTTGCCGTCCGACGGGACCGGGAAGTGAATGTACATGAACTGGAGGCTTCTCTGGTAATCCGGGGTCAGGAGCTCGTACTGGGCCTCGGCCCGTTCCGCTCCCAGGGCCAGCCGCTTGCGCTCCTGTTTCTTGATCACGGAGACCCGGTTTCTCGCCGGGTCGCCCGCGGCGTCGGACTCCATCTCCCGGTACACCTGGGAGATGGAGGTCCCCAGGGCCCGCACGACGCGCTCGAGGGTCCGGACCGTGGGCGCGGACCGGTTGCGTTCGATCATGCTCAGGAGGCTCAAGGAGACACCGGAGAGATTGGACAACCCCTCGAGCGTCATTCCATTGGTGGACCGAAGCTCTCTGATTTTTTGACCCAGCTCCATGCGTGGCCTCCCAACATCCCGGGTACGCATCAAGGCTATTCGATATATGAAAATCGGTCAAGAGAAAATTCGAAGCCAGGTTGACAAACTAGCCGCGTTGAACCTATTCGGCCCCACCATACATTGTCTTAACTGAATATTTATGCATCGAATCCCTTTGGCAATTCTTCTATATCGAAAACCGTGTGCCTCCGCCCCCACCTTCCGGGCATGGCGACCGGACGCCTCGACCTTGCCTTGGCCCAGAGGGAACCCGCCAGAAGGATCCGCGCCCCGGAAAACCCGGAGGGCATCGGATGTAGGCCCGGCAGTTTCGATATTCAAAAAAACATACAAAAAGACTAGGCATGCCAAGCTTGCCAAAATGGCCATAAAACTCCAATAAAACAGCAATCCATCATGCGATCGCACAGCCCGAAACAAAAATTCTTCCTTGACGAATTTCAATATAACGAATATGCTGTGTTCTGTCTTTCCACTGGGTGGTCCCGCTCGATGGGGGTGGTGATCTTGTGAAGCACGGGAAAACGGCCCTCGGAAAGCCCAGAGGGTCATGGACCATCGGCTCACAGCCGTCCTTCCTGTTCAACTCCGAAAAAGAAAGGAGACACAACATGGCAAAGAGAATGATTGTCGCCCTCTTGGCTCTGGCCCTGACCCTGTCGTGCGCCGGTCTGGGACTGGCCGCAGACAAGCCGGTCATCCGCATCATCACGGCCTGGCCGCAGAAGGCCGTGGAGCACTACGGGTTCTTTCTGATCGTAGACGAGCTCGAGAAACGCCTGGCCGACCGGGTGGAGTTCAAGTACCTGGGCGGCTCGGAGGTCATCGGCTACTTCGACCAGTACGAGATGCTGGGCAAGGGCATGTACGAGATGGGACACCTGCCGGGCAACCTCGCCCGCAACGAGCTCCCCATCGCCAGCGCCCTGCACCTCCACGACATGACGCCCATGGAGCTCCGCGAGAATCCCGGTTACGACATCATCAAGAAGGGTTTCGCAGACGAGATGAACATCGTGCTGCTCGGCACCACGGGCGGCGAGAACTACGATTATGTCTTCTACTCCAACTTCGAGCCCACCGGACTGGATGTCTTCAAGGGCAAGACCTTCCGCGTGGCTCCGGCCTACGTCCCCCTTCTGAGCGCCCTGGGCGCGGGCTCGGTGGCCATGCCCCCGGGCGAGGTCTACACGGCCATGGACCGGGGCGTGGTGGACGGGTTCGGTTGGCCCACCATCGGGCCCATGGACTTCGGTTGGTGGGAGGTGTCGGAGTACCGCATCAACCCGCCTTTCTATCCCGTGGACGTGAACATCTACTTCAACAAGGACGCCTTTGAAAGCCTGCCGGAGGACGTGCAGAAGACCATCCAGGACACCGTGATCGAGATGGAGCCCACGATCTACGAGGCCTACGGCAAGAAGGTGGCCGAGGAGGAAAAGGCGCTCGAGGAGAAAGGCATGAAGTTCGTCACGATTCCCCAGGCCGACAAGTTCCTCGAGATGGCCATGGACGAGGGGTGGGCCGAGGTGATCGAAGCCGATCCAGAGACCGGCAAGAAGCTACGAAAGATGTTCATCGACCGGTAGGCGCGCCCGGCGCCGGGGATGGCCGCGTCTCTGACGCCCATCCCCTGTTTCATCAACGCTCGGTCACGCGTCTCTTTTCGCCATTCATGGACCGTCCGGGACCGGCCCTGTTCCCTGGTTCCGCTTCACCGGAGTCGTCGGCATGCAGGCACCAAAAAGCAATGGCTGGCTGAACGCGGGCCGATCGATCCTCCGGGTGCTGGACGGCATCACCAACGCCATGGCCGCCATGAGCGGGCTTTTCCTTTGCGCCATGGTGACCATCATCTGCATCTCCGTGGTGCTGCGCTACTTCTTCCACTTCTCCGCGGGGTGGACCACCGAGCTCACCGAGTACTTCATCTTCGTGATGGTCATGCTGGGCTCTCCCTGGGTCCTGCGGGAAGACAACCATGTGGTGGTGGACGTGGTCTACGCCATGGTCGGCAGGAGGACCCGGAAGGTCTTCGCGGTCGCCACGAACTTCCTGGGATTTCTCGTGGGCGCCGCCTATGTCTACTACGGCCTGCAGGCCACCGTGGAGAACTTTCTGGACGGCACCATGTTGGTGAAAATCATGCCGATTCCTAAGTGGATGCCACTGGCTTTTATCCCTATCATGTCTTTTTTTGTAATGTACTGGTTCGCACGCAAGACCGTCAAGTACTTCCGGACCCCCTCGACGGACCGGATGTATCAGCAGTCATGAGGCCCTTCTTCCCTGAGCGTTCGAGAAACCTCAGGGGCCGAAAGCGTCGCGGAGAGGAAGCCCCTTGGACTGGCAACTCGGACTGATCACCATCATGATCCCATTCGTGGTGCTCCTGGGCATGGGCATGCCGGTGGCGTTCGTCTTTTTCTTCATCATGCTGCTGGCGTCCATCGCCATGGTGGGGCCCGAGGTCGGTCCGTATATGACCGTCTCCAGCCTCTTCTCCTCCATCGGGATCTTCAGCCTGGCGCCGGTCCCCCTGTTCGTGCTGATGGGCGAGGTGCTGCTCCACTCCGGCCTGGCCGTCCGCAGCCTGGACGCCTTGTCCCGCCTGGTGCCACGGGTGCCGGGACGACTGGCCATCCTGTCCAATCTGGGCGGGTCCCTCTTCGGGCTCTTGAGCGGTTCCACCATGGCCAGCACGGCTGTTCTGGGCTCCACCCTCGTACCGGACATGCAGCGGCGCGGGTACAGCAAGGCCATGTCCTTCGGCCCGGTATTGGCCTCGGGCGGCCTGGCCATGATCATCCCCCCAAGCTCCCTGGCCATCATTTACGGGACCATTGCCGAGATCTCCATCGGGAGGCTGCTCATCGCCGGGGTGATCCCCGGGTTCATCATGGCAGGCTTCTACCTGTCCCAGATCATTCTTCGCGTGAAGCTCAAACCGGAGCTGGCACCGGCTTACGAGGTCGAGGACATCCCCTTCAAGGAGAAGGTCAAGCTCTTTGCCAAGGAGATCCTTCCCCTCGGAGGCATCGTTTTTCTGGTCACCGGAATCTTTGTGATCGGGATCGCCACGCCCACCGAGGCCGCAGGGATGGGAGCCATGGGAACCGTGGTCATGGCGGCGATCTACCGTCGACTCCCCTGGAAGGTCCTTTTCCGGGCCGTTCGCGGCACGGTGACCATCACCTGCATGACCCTGCTGATCATCGGGGGCTCGGTCATCTTCAGCCAGATGCTCAGCTACTCGGGAATCACCCGGGCGGTGGTCACGTTTGCGGTCAACGCAGATGTCTCCACCTACAGCATCCTTCTGATCATGATCTTCCTCGTGCTCGTGCTGGGGACGTTCATGGAGTCCGTGCCCATCATGATGGTGGTCACGCCGATTTTCGTTCCCATTGCCGCTCAGCAGAATTTCGATCCCATCTGGTTCGGGATCGTCATGCTCATCACCCTTCAGATCGGGCTGACCACGCCGCCCTTCGGTCTCTTGCTCTTCGTGATGAAGGGTGTGGCTCCCAAGGGCACCACCATGCCCGACCTCTATCGTTCGGCGATCCCCTTTCTGCTTTGCGACATCACGAGTCTGACGCTGATCATCGCCTTTCCCGCGCTGGCCCTCTGGTTGCCCTCGGTGCTGTTTCAGTGACGCAGGCGGATCGGGCCGACCGGCAGGGGAGCGGACGCAAAGGCCAGGAGACGAAATCGCATGCTTGAGATCAGAGTGCACGGCCTGGGGGGCGAGGGGGTGGTCAGGCTCTCGGAGTTCCTGAGCATGGCCGCCGTGGAATCGGGGCTGTGGTCCCACTGCTTTCCCTTTTTCGGAACCGAGGTGCGGGGAGCCGCGGTCAAGGCGTTCACCCGGATCGACAGCCGCCCCATCCACCTGAAGAGCTTCATCTACCGGCCCGACGCGGTGATCCTGACCAACCCCATGCTCCTCGAAGGCTACGGAGTGACCGACGGGCTCAAGGACGACGGCTTCCTCCTCGTGAACACCAGGACCGAAAGGCCGGCCTCCCTGGAGAAGGCGAGCTTTCGGGTGGTCACGCTGGACGCCACCCGCATGGCCCTCGACATCATCGGCCGCCCCATCGTCAACACCATCCTTCTCGGCGGCTTTCTCCGTCTGATACGGGACATTCCCCTGGACAAGGCCAGGGAGGTCATCGCCGCCCAGTTCAGCGGCAAGATCGCCGAGTTGAATCAGAAGGCCCTCGAGGCCGGCTACCACGCCATGGAAGAGGTCACGGCATGAAACACGTCTGGGACGAGAAGAGGCCGAAGTCCGCCTGGCTCCCAGGAGGCTACTCCCGGCGAAACCGCGGCAAGGTGAGCCGTACACAGCGGCCGGTCCATCACGAGGAAGCGTGCATCCAGTGCGACCAGTGCTGGATCTTCTGCCCCGAGGGCTGCATCGACCGGCGCGCGGGATATGCCATCGACTATGATTTCTGCAAAGGCTGCGGCATCTGCGCCAACGAGTGCCCCAAGCAGGCCATGACCATGGAAAAGGAGACATGACCATGAACAGGCGATTCATCTCCGGCACCACGGCCTGCGCCGAGGCCGCACGGCTGGCCCGGGTGCAGGTGGTGGCCGCGTATCCCATCACGCCCCAGACCCACATCGTGGAAGCCTTGACCCAGTATGCCTACGACGGTGTGCTGGAGGCCGAGATGATTCCCGTGGAGAGCGAGTACGCCGCCATGAGCGCCTCGGTGGGGGCCTCCCTGGTGGGGGCCCGAGCCTTTACCGCCTCCAGCTCCCAGGGCCTGGCCCTGATGCACGAGATCCTGCCTTACGCGGCAGGCCTTCGGCTGCCCCTGGTCATGGCCGTGGCCAACCGGTCCGTGGCCTCGCCCGTGACCATTTTCGCCGATCATCAGGATTCCCTGCCCCAGCGGGAGACCGGCTTTCTGCAGCTCTACGCCGAGAGCTGCCAGGAGATCCTCGACCTGACCCTCCTGGCCTACCGGGTTGCGGAAGATACCGAGGTGCTCCTGCCGGTGATGGTCTGCTTCGACGGCTTCTTCCTCTCGCACATCAGCGAGCCGGTGGAGGTCCCCGGCCCCGAGGAGGCCCTGGCCTTTGTTCCGCTCAGGGAGCCCGCCTACCCCACCCTCGATCTGGACCGGCCCAAGTGCTTCAACGTGATGGCTTTCCCCGAGTACTTCGAGGAGTTCCAACGCGACAAGCACGAGAGCATGCTGCGGGCGGCGGGGGTGTTCGACCGGGCGGCCGAAGAGTTTGCAAAGACGTTCGGACGAAAGCACGAACGCCTCAAGGTGTACCGGGTGGAGGACGCCGAGCAGGTTCTGGTGGGTCTGGGTTCCATGATGGGCACCACGCGCCAGGTGGTGGACCGGCTTCGGGAGCAGGGCCGCAAGGTGGGCATGATCGGGCTCCTCTGTTATCGGCCTTTCCCGATGGCCGAGCTGTCCCGGCACCTGGCCGGAGGAAAGACCGTCGGGGTGCTGGACCGGGACCTGGGGTACGGCTCCGGGGGCATCGTGTTCCAGGACGTCTGCCGCAGCCTGTACAACCTGGCCGACCGGGGGCCCGCGGTGAACTTCATTCTGGGCCTGGGCGGCCGGGACGTGACCGAGGACACCATCGAGGCCTGCTACGACCGGCTCGCCCGTCTCGATCGACATCAGGCCCTGCCGGCGGGGCAGGAGGTGTTCTGGCCGGACGAGAACCGGGATCTCCTGGCCGCCTGGAAAATGGAGAACGGAACATGACACTCAAGCTCAAAGACCTGCCCGACGAGGAGTTCGTCGCCCTGGGACGGGGAGGCTGTCCCGGCTGTCCGGCGGTGATCGGTGCGCGCATGGCCAGCAAGGTGCTGGGCGCAAACAGCATGATGGTCAACTCCACCGGGTGCATGTGCGTCAACTACGGTTACCAGGGCGCCTGTGAGTTCCCCTACGTCCACAGCCTCTTTCCCAACGCCGGCGGCATCCTGGCCGGTATGGACGCCGGCCTGAAGGCTCTCGGCCGGAGGGAGGGGGTGAACCTCTACGCCTTCAGCGGGGACGGAGGCACCGTGGACATCGGCTTTCAGACCCTTTCCGGGGCCGTGGAGCGGGGGCACCGCTTCATCTACATCTGCTACGACAACGAGGGCTACATGAACACCGGGGGCCAGCGGTCCGGCGCCACCCCCTTTCAGGCGGTGACCAGCACCACCCCCCGGGGAAAAGCCCGATCCGGTCAACCCCGGCCCATCACCCGGCGCAAGGACATGGTCCGGATCATGGCCGCTCACGGGATTCCCTACGCCGCATCCGCTTCCATCGCCTATCCCCGGGACTACCTGGACAAGCTGGAAAGGGCCAAGGCCGTGGACGGCCCGAGCTACATCCACCTGCACAGCCCCTGCATCGTGGGTTGGGGCTACGAGGAGCACCTCGGCGTGTCCCTGGCCAAGCTGGCGGTGCGGACCCGCCTCTTCCCGCTCTACGAGGTGATCGACGGGTGGACCTTCCGGATCACCAAGGAGGTGGCCAAACCCAAACCCCTGGTGGACTATCTCGAGCTGCAGCGCCGGTTCAAGCACCTCTTCACCCCCGGCGGCGAGGCCCTGATCGAGCGCTTCCAGCGGGAGGTGAACGAGAACTGGGACCACCTCCAAACGCTGGCCGGGGCGGCATCGAGGGGCCTATGAGCAAGATCGAAGCGGTTGATAAGTTCTTTCACCCCGAGTCCATTGCGGTGGTGGGCGCGTCCAACAACCCCAACAAGGCCGGAGGCCAGATCATCAACAACCTGTTGAATCTGGGCTACCGGGGGCGCGTGTTTCCGGTGAACCCCGGGGAGACGGAGATCAAAGGGCTCCGATGTTATCCGGACATCTCCGGCATCGAGGAAAAGATCGACCTCCTCATGATCACGGTCCCCGCCCCCCACGTGCTGCCCGTGGTGGACGCGGCCGCCCGACGGGGGGACATCGAGTCCATCGTGGTGGTGTCCGCCGGCTTCAGCGAGACCAAGACCCCCGAGGGCGTGGAGATGGAGCGCACCCTGGTGGAGACCGCCCGCCGCCACGGGATCCGCATCTTCGGCCCCAACTGCACCGGGGTCATCAACACCGCCCTGGGCCTGGACACGACCATCGAACCTACCGTGGAGCAGGTCCCCGGCGGGCTGAGCGTGTTCTCGCAGAGCGGCGCCATGGCCGGCAGCATCCTCCTCGTGGCCGAGGACCAGCCGCGGCCCGTGGGCTTCGCCAAATGGGCCCATGTGGGCAACATGTGCGATGTGGACACCGTGGATGTGCTGGAGTACTACGGCCAGGACGAGGCCACCAAGGTGATCGTGGTCTACATGGAAGGGTACGAGCGGGGACGCGAGCTCATGGAGACCGCGCGAAGGATCACGCCCCACAAGCCCATTCTGGTGCTCAAGGTGGGACGAAACCTGCTGGGCTCCCAGGCCGCCTTTTCCCATACCGGCTCACTGGCCGGCCAATACGAGGTCTATCGCGCGGCCTTCCGCAAGAGCGGCATCACCCCGGTGGACAACCTTCACAGCCTGGTGAACACGGCCAAGACCCTGTCCATGCAGCCCCTGCCCCGCGGCAACCGGGTCTGCATCCTGACCGAGGCGGGCGGACCGGGGAGCATGGCCATGGACCGTCTGGGCGCCGACAAGGTGTCCCGTCTGGCCTCCATCAGTCCCGAGGGGCAAGCAAGGCTCAAAGAGGTGCTTCCGGGCATCGCCATCGTCTGCCAGCCCGACGGATACATCGACATGACCGCCGCCGCCATGGCCCCCCACCACGCCGATGCCCTGGAGGTGGTGCTGGAGGAACCCGAGGTGGACGCGGTGATTCTGATCACGGTGCCCCCGACCTTCCTGCCGCCGGAGGATGTGGCCCGGGCGATCATCGAGCGGGCCAAGGGGGCCGGCAAGCCGATTCTCACCTGCTTTCTGGCCGGCCGCTGGGTGCAATCGGCTCGAAGCCTTCTGGAGAAGGAGGGGTTCCCCACATTCGACCTGCCCGAACAGGCCGTGGAGACCCTGAACGCCATGGTGAACCGCAGGAGATTTCTGGACAGAGCCTGAGGGGTTGGTTGCGCACCCGAGGACGGTTTCCGCGTCCCCCCTTCGGGCACGTCGTGATCATCGTGGCCCCAAAAGCACCGTTTCACCACGAAGGGCACGAAGGGGTCCGTGCCAAATCCGTGAATGGAGAGAACATGGCCAAGGAGCTGCTGGAGCATCAAGCCAGGGAGATGCTGTCGAGATACGGGGCGCCGGTCCTGGATTTCAGGCTGGCCCGGAGCGCCGGGGAGGCGGCATCCGCCGCTCGAGAGCTGGGGTATCCCGTGGCGCTCAAGGTGGTCTCCCCCCACATCGTCCACAAGTCCGACGCCGGAGGGGTCCGGCTCGGCCTGAGCTCCGAACCGGAGGTGGAGCATGCCTACGGGGAGATCCTGTCATCGGCGGCCCGCTTCGATCCCAATGCCCATGTGGAGGGAGTCCTGGTCAGCCCCTTTCTCCAGGGGGGGACCGAGCTGATCGTGGGCGTGAGCCGGGACGCCCAGTTCGGACCGGTGGTCATGGTGGGGCTGGGCGGGGTGTTCGTGGAGATCTTCAAGGACGTGAGCTTCGCCGTGACGCCGGTGGAGCCCTGGGAAGCCACGGAGATGCTGGAAAACCTTCGAGCCTATCCCCTGCTCACCGGGGCCCGGGGTCGAGATCCCGTGGACCTGGAGGCCCTCGAGCGGCTCATCCTGGCCGTTTCCGACCTGGCCGGACAAGAGCCGGTGGAGGAGCTGGACCTGAACCCGGTCCTCTGCTTCCCGGACCGGGTCCTGGTGGCGGACGCCAGGCTCAGCCTGGTCTGACGCCTGTCAGCGGACTTGCGCACGAGAGAAGGGTTTCGGGATCGGTCTCACCGGCGACAAGGATCACTGGCACGGAGAATAAGGGTCCAGTACATCCGCTGGTTGGGGGTTTGTTTTTCGTTTTCCGTACTCGTACTCGGCCTTTCGGCCCCCAGGGATATGGCGTCGTGGAGTACGAGTACGATCGGTCTCACCAACGACCGGATCGACCGGCCAAACGGGACGCGGGCCCCGGCAGATGCTGCCGGGGCCCGCTCGTTTTCAGCGCCTCGAAGAGCAGAGGTGTTTCTACAGCGGGATGTTGCCGTGGCGGCGGCTGGGCTCGGGCCGGCGTTTGTTGCGAAGGGCCCTCAGGGCCCGAATGAGCTGGGGGCGGGTCTCCGCCGGCCGAATGACCCGGTGGACGAGCATGTTGGAGGCCGCGTGAAACGGGTTGGAGTAGTGGTGGTCGTACTCCTCGATGCGGGCCTGGCGGTAGGCGTCCGGGTCGTCCGCGCTCTGGATCTCCTTGCGGTAGATCAGGTTCACCGCGGTCTTGGTGTCCAGGACCACGAGCTGGGCGATGGGCCAGGCCAGCATCTGGTCCACCCCCATGCCCACGCAGCACATGGCCATGACCGCCCCGCCGTACTCCTTGCGGAGCGCCAGGGTGATCTTGGGCACCGTGGCCTCGGCGTAGGCGTAGAGCATCTTGGCCCCGTGCCGAATGATGCCCATGTGCTCCTGGCGGACGCCGGGAAAGTACCCGGGCACGTCCACGAAGTTGAGGAGGGGGATGTTGAAGGCGTCGCAGAATCGAATGAACCGGGCCGCCTTGTCCGAGGCATCCACGTCCAGGCTGCCCGCCCAGACCTTGGGCTGGTTGGCCACGATGCCCACGGTCCGGCCTTCCATGCGCGCGAAACCGATGATGATGTTGGTGGCGAACTTCTCCTGGACCTCGAAGAACCGGCCGTGGTCCACCACCCGCTGAATCACCTCCCGCATGTCGTAGGCCTTGCGAAAGTCCGGAGGCACCACCTCCATGAGGCTCTCGTCGGTCCGCTCCGGGTCGTCGGTGCACTCGATCGCGGGCGGGGGCTGATCGCAGTTGTCCGGCAGGAAAGCGAGGAGCTCCTTGACCAGGGCGAGGCAGGACGCATCGTCCTTGGCCGTGAAGTGGGCGGTTCCCGACTTCCGGCTGTGGACTTTGGCCCCGCCCAGCTCCTCCATGGTGACCTCCTCGCCGGTGACCGACTTGATCACGGCCGGGCCGGTGATCACCATGTGGCTCTTCTCCTCCACCA
>CAYYVD010000167.1:0-10730 GCA_964475045.1 uncultured Desulfobacterales bacterium
GGTGGTGCACGACGCATTGGACAGCACGTGGTGCTTCTCGGGGTTGTAGTCGCTCTCGTTCACCCCCATCACGATGGTGACGTCCGGATCCGGGGACGGGGCGGAGATGATCACCCGTTTGGCCCCTCCTTCCAGATGGGCGGCGGCCATGTCACGGGTCCGAAACAGGCCCGTGCACTCCAGGACGATCTCCGCCCCCACATCGCGCCAGGGGATTCGTGCCGGGTCCCTTTCCACGAACAGACGAACGGACCGGCCGTTCACCACGATGGCGTCCTCGCCTGCGGAAACCTCCGCATCCAAGACCCCCTGGCTGGAGTCGTACTTGAGCAGGTGAGCCAGGGTCCCGGCATCCGTGAGGTCGTTGATGGCCACGAACTCGATGTCCTCCTGCGCTAAGCCTGCACGAAAGACCATGCGGCCGATCCTACCAAACCCGTTGATGGCGATTTTCACCGACATGATCAAACCTCCCTCGGACAGTGTGTTGGTATCGGAATCCATGCGGACTTCGGTTGATCAAGACCCAGCGATGCGCCGGCTCTTCCATTCGGTATGGCGAGGCGCATCACAATGGCATCTTCCCCGGTGTCCCGGTAGTAGCGGGGCCTGCGCCCCACCTCCCGGAATCCGAGATTTGCGTACAGACTCCGGGCCGCCCGGTTGGAGGTCCTGACCTCCAGCCACACGCCCTCCATTCCGGCGGCCCACCCAGCCCGTGAGGCATGCTCCAGAAGCCTTTTTCCAAGCCCCCGGCGTCTTTGCCGGGGATGCACGGCGACGTTCTGGACCCGGATCTCCTTTCCGGTGAAGCTGCAGCAGATGTACCCCCACAGCCGGCCTTTCTCGGCCACCCCCCAGATCCTCGAGACCGGGTTTCGCAGCTCCTCGCAGAAGGCCAGGGCGCTCCAGGGCGTCCGAAAAGAGAGCCCCTCGATCTCGAGGATTCGGGCCAGCAGGCCCCCGGCGTTCCCCGGCGTGATCCGCACCATGCCGTCCATCATCCGGCCTCGAGCAGCTTCCCCGCCAGGGAGATGCCCGCCTTGCCCGCTTCCTGGGCCCTTTCGGCCAGCTTGGACAGGCCCATCCCCGATCGGTTCTGGTGAATGAAGATCACCATGGGCAGGTTGACGCCGGTCAGCACCTCCACCCGGTCCTTGGACAGGAAGGAGAGGCTCAGGTTGGAAGGCGTGCCGCCGAACATGTCTGTGAGGATCAGGACACCGTCCCCGGTGTCGATCTCGGCGATCTTCTGCTCGATGGCCCTGCGCGTCTCCTCGCTGTTGGAGGTGTCCACGATGGGGACGGACGCGGATCCTTCGATCCGGCCCACAATGAACTCGGCTGCTCTGAGGAACTCCTGGCCGAGGTTGATGTGGGTGACGATGAGAATTCCGATCATGGCCTGATGCGCCTTTCCTCAGCCCCGTGGGACCGGCTCGCGTTTCCTGCTCAGAACTCCTCTTCGTACTGGACGATCTTTTCGTAGATCTCTGATCTGGAACGAGCCACCATCAAGGCTTTGCGAAAGGCGCTGTTCTTCAGGATCCGGGCGATGGTCGCCAGCACCTTGAGATGAACGTTCGCTGAGTTCTCGGGCGCGACCAGGAGGAAGAAGAGGTGCGCGGGTTGCCCGTCCATGGATTCGAAATCCAGCCCCTCACTGCTCCTCCCGAATGAGACCAGCGGTTGGGAGACCCCCTGGTACTTCCCGTGCGGGATGGCCACGCCGTCCCCGATCCCGGTACTGCCCAGGCGTTCCCGTTCCAGAAGGACCTGGATGAGGGAGTGCTCGTCGATGGAGGGCTCGCGGTGGGCGACGGCTTCCACGAGCTCCTCGAGAACGCCCTTCTTGTCCCCGGTCTTCAACTCCGTGATGATATTGTCTTCATCGAGCAGTTCTGAGAGCTTCATTCCCGTTCGTCTTCACCGCAGGTCTTCGGTTTGCGAACCGCCGTCCCTGCCCGGTACGCCCGTTCGATCCAGGCGGGAGTCAACGCGGCGGATCGCTGTGTCATCGCCTCAGTTCGACGGCTCGATGAGCCCGAGATGGCCGTCTGAACGCCGGTAGAGGATGTTGATCTCCTTGGAGCGAGGGTTCCGGAACACGTAGAACTCCCGCTGCGACATGGCAAGCTGCATGGCGGCCTCCTCGGGGTCCATGGGCATGGCCACCATCTTTTCCACCTCGATGGCGGGACCCTCCTCCGGATCCATGGACTCTTCCTCGTCCGTTTCCTCCGCAGCCCCTTGGGGCTCCCCTCCGGCTTCCTTGATGCTGTCGTTGCTTCTCCGGGTCCGCGTCTTGGACAGGTACTTCTTGACCTGCGTTTCGATCTTGTCCATCACCTGGTCGATGGCCGAGTACATGTCTTCGGTCTCTTCGACCCCCTTGATGCGGGTGCCGTTGATGCTCAGGGTGACATCCGCGGTATGCCGGAACTTCTCGATGGAGAGCACGATGTGGGCCTCGCTGACCGTGTCCAGGTACTTGTCGATCTTGGAGATTTTTTCCTCGGCATAGTCGCGCACACTCTCGATGGCGTCCATATGCCTGAATGTTACCGTGATGTCCATGCCTTATCCCTCCCAAGAAAAAAGGGTGTCTAACAGAAAACCCGAGGAAAGTCAAACCGCGGTGCTTGCGGTCGAGCGCTCCGGTGTTCAGTAGAGCTGCCTGCGCCTCCTTGAAGGAAGAATACCGATGGTCTCCCGGTACTTCGCCACGGTTCGTCGTGCGACGTTGATGCTGTCGGCCTTCAGAATCTCTGCCACCTCCTGGTCACTGTAAGGCTTTTTCCTGTCCTCGCCCTTGATGATCTCTCGAATGCGCTGCTTCACGCTCTCCGAGGCCACGGACTCGCCGTCCGGACCGCTGATGGCGCTGTTGAAGAAGTACTTGAGCTCGTACACCCCTTGGGGTGTGTGAACATACTTGTTGGTCGTGACCCGGCTGATGGTGGACTCGTGCATTTGAATGTCCTCGGCCACGTCTCGAAGTACCAGGGGCTTGAGATAGGCGATCCCCTTGTCCAGGAACGCGTGCTGAAAGCGCACGATGCTCTCGGTCACGCGGTAGATGGTCCGCTGGCGCTGGTGGATGCTCTTGATGAGCCAGGCGGCCGACTTCAGCTTCTCCTGAATGTACTCCTTGGTGGACTCCCCGTAGGCCCCCTTGGACATCAGGACGTCCCGGTAGAACGAGTTGATCCGAAGCTTGGGCAGGCCGTCCTCGTTCAGCACGATCTCGTAGTCGTCCCCCACCTTGAAGACATAGATGTCCGGACTGATATAGACGGTTTCCTCGTCGCTGAGGCGTCGACCGGGCCTGGGATCCATGGAGATGACCACGGCCACCGCTTCGGCCACCTCCTCCACGCTGACGCCCAGGCCCCGGGCGATGACATCATAGTTCCGGTTCTCGAGCTTGTCCATGTAGCCGCGGACGATGGCTTCGGCGAGCGATTTTCTCCAGCCGTGAAAGCGTAGCTGGATGAGCAGGCACTCCTGGGTGTCCCGTGCGGCGATCCCCACCGGGTCGAAGTTCTGAATGACCTCGAGGACGCCTTCCACCTCGTCCGAGCTTCTTCCCGTGACCTGCGCGATCTCCTCTACGGTGGTCTTCAGGTATCCGTCCGCATCCAGGTTCCCGATGATGTGCTCGCCGATCTCCTTCTCTTCCTCGAACAGGTTGCTCATCTGGATCTGCCATTCCAGGTGGGAGGTCAGGTTGGGCTTCTGGGCGGTGAAATTCTCGAAGGAGGGAAACTCCCGGCCGTCATAGGGGGTCTCCGCCCAGCCCGTGTTGTACTCCCCGAGATAGACCTCCCAGTCCACATCCTCCCGGCGAACGTCCTCCTCCACCCTGACCTCGGGCAGGTCCTCCCCGGTTTCGGAGGACTCGCCGGTCCCCGCCCCGTCGTCGGGATCCTCCCCGGCCTGTTCCTCCAGCATGGGGTTGGTTTCCATCTCCTGGCCGATGGTATCGAGAAGCTCCAGCCGGGACAGCTGAAGCAGCTTGATGGCCTGCTGGAGCTGCGGTGTCATGATGAGCTGCTGGCTCAGGTTCAGAGATTGCTTGAGCTGAAGTGCCATGAGAAGTCGTTCGCGCCCCTGGACCTAAAGGTTGAAATCCTGTCCCAAGTAAACGCTCCGGGCGATCTCGCTGGCCACGATGACCTCCGGAGGTCCGAACTCGATGATGGTGCCCTCGTTGATGATGTAGGCCGCATCGCACACCTTGAGGGTCTCCCGCACGTTGTGATCCGAAATGATGATGCCGATGCCTCTGGCTTTGAGCTCGCGGATGATGTTGTTGATGTCCTTGAGCGCCAGGGGATCGATGCCCGCAAAGGGCTCGTCCAGAAGCATGAAGCGAGGCTCCGTGATCAGGGCGCGGGTGATCTCGAGCCGCCTTCGCTCGCCCCCGCTCAGGTCCGACGCCCTCTGGTCGGCCAGGTGCCCGATGTTGAGCTCGCCGAGCAGCCGTTCGGCCCGGCTGCGAATTTCCCGTCGCGGGACCTTCAGACCTTCCAGTATGGCCAGCAGGTTTTCCCGCACCGTGAGCTTCTGAAAAACCGAGGGTTCCTGGGCGAGGTAGTTGACCCCTTTCCGCGCTCGAATGTACATGGGCTCCCGGGTGATGTCCTCTCCGTTGAGGAACACGCTTCCCGCATCCGGACGGGTGAGACCGATCATCATGTAAAAGGTCGTGGTCTTGCCCGCCCCGTTGGGCCCCAGCAGGCCGACGATCTCCTTTCGGTGGATGGCCATGTCGATGCGGTCCACGGCCCGTTTCCCGCCATAGACCTTGACCAGCCCCTTCGCCTCCAGGACCTCGTTGCGTTCCCCGACCAAGGAGCCTCTACCTTTTCCGTTTTCCAGGGAAAATCACCGCGCGGACCCGATCCGCCCCGGAGCTCTCGACAATGCTCCGCTTCTCCCCGATGAAAAAGGTGATCCGGCTGCCCTCCACGAAGTCCTCCCCCTGCCTCACGACCGGGTTTCCGGTCAGAATGACCTTGTCCTCCTTCTGGTAATAGACCGCTTTGTCCGCCATGGCCTCTCCGCCGTCCGCGCGGAGGATCTTGACGTCGCCCGTGGCCACCACCCGATCCACGCGGACGTCCTCCGGCCCCTCGGTCTTTCCGGTATCCCCCAGATAATAGAGGTGCATCTTCCGGCACTGTATCGCAAAGGTGCTCTTGCGCGCGTCGACCTTTCCCGTAAAAATGACCATCTGGTTCTTGTTGTCGATCTCCAGCGTCTCCGATCGGATCACCAAGGGATCGTCGCCTCCCTCGAGGACCTGGGCCGGATCGGTCTCGGCCGCCGCCGAGCCCGGCATGAGCAAACCGGCCATGATCAGAAGGGGAGCAAAAATCCGCATTCCGCCAGTCCTTTCTCCATCCTCGAGCGCCATTGAGGAAGCATGGCCCGTTTCGATCCTCGACCGCGGGACGCTCCAGGGAGCCAGGTCCCGACCGGACCGGGGTCAGGTCAGGATCTTTCGATCCATCGAGGTCGTCACCCCGGAGGTCATCTTGAGGTACTCCCGCTCCAGATTGAAGTACAGTCCCTTGCCGTGCACCGTGAAGAACGGTCCGGTGATCCTCACGGGCCTGTCCGTGGTCAAGAGGCCCAGCTCATGGTTGTAGAGCAGATGGTCCGCGAAGATGCGATACCCGTTGGCGGAAAACCCCTCGAGGTCCCCCTGCAGATTGATCTCGCCGGTGGCCTTGTTGAAGTCCCCCCGGTCGCCCTCCAGCTCCAGGGAGGGCCGTTCCTTCGGAAACAGCTTCAACCGGAACGAGTGGAACGAGAAGTAGGTCCGGTCCGGCGAAAACCTCACCTTCTCGGCGTCCAGGACCCACTGCATGCCCTCCTCGGGGTCGTCCTGGGTGTAGTGAATGTCGCTCAGCGTGATGCCGTCTTCCAGGTCGGCTTCCGTCACAATGGGCTGGCGCACCAAGTCCTTTTCCGCCTCGGAACGGACCAGGTAGGAGCCCGCGACCGCAGCGAGAAGCACGATGCCCAGCAGGGGCCAATATCGCGTAACGAGTCGTCTCATCTCTAGCTAGTAAATGCAATAAGTATACCGAATCACACCGGACCCTGTAAAGGAGAAATTCCCTCAGGGCCAGAGGCCCCGGGCGACCAGGATGAGCTCACAGACCTCTCGGACAGCGCCGCGCCCCCCGCGGCGCTTGGTGATCATCGTGGCGGCGTCCCGCACCTCCACGGCCGCATCCGCAACCGCCACGCTCAGCCCGGCCCGCTGCAGGAGAGGCAGGTCCGGGAGGTCGTCCCCCACGCAGCAGACCGCATCGGCGCAAAGGCCCCTCTCGAGGAGGAGGCGGTCCAGCAGCGCCCCCTTGTCCTCGACCCCCTGGTGGACCTCGCGGATGCCGATCTCACGGGCCCGGCGGTTCACCGCCTCGGAGGACCGCCCCGTGATGATCGCCACCTCCACGCCCGCTCCCATGAGGCGTTTGAGGCCGTACCCGTCCCGTACGTGGAACACCTTGATCTCTTGGCCGTGGCTTCCCAGATAGATGCGGCCGTCGGTCATGACCCCGTCCACATCCAGCACGAGCAACCGAATCCCGGCGGCCAGGTCGTCGAGGGTCATGGCCCCTCCCCCAGGCGGGAACGGATCAGGCCGTGGATCTCCTTCAGGACCTCCAGCACATTCCGCAGCTGGTTCAGAGGAAGGGCGTTGGGGCCGTCACACAGGGCCTGCTCCGGCCGCGGATGGACCTCCATGAACACGCCGTCCGCCCCGGCGGCCACCGCCGCACGGGCCAGGACGCCGGCATACTCCCGCTGCCCTCCGGAGGCCCCGCCGGCCGCGCCCGGAAGCTGTACGCTGTGGGTGGCGTCGAAGACCACCGGACAGCCGAAGGCGCGCATGACGGGAATGGCGCGCATGTCCACCACCAGGTTGTTGTATCCGAAGGACGCCCCCCGCTCGGTGATCAACACATTGCGATTCCCCTCGGAGGTCACTTTCCTCACGGCCTGCTCCATGTCCCAGGGCGCCATAAACTGACCCTTTTTCAGGTTCACGGGCAGTCCGCTTCGAGACGCGGCCAGCAGAAGGTCGGTCTGCCGGCACAGAAACGCCGGAATCTGCAGGACATCCAGCACGGCCGCCGCCGCCGCCACCTCCTGCGGCGAGTGGACGTCTGAGAGGAGGGGCAGGCCGGTCCGCTCCCGAACCCGCGCCAGGGTTTCCAGGCCGGCCTCGAGACCGGGGCCCCGATACGACGCGAGCGAGGTGCGGTTGGCCTTGTCGTAGGAGGCTTTGAAGATTACAGGAATCTCCAGGGCGCCCGCCGCCTCCCGAAGGGCGTCCGCCACAAGGAAGGTGATCTCCTCGCTCTCGATGACGCATGGGCCCGCGATCACGAAAAAGGGTCCGCCGCGTCCCAGGCTCAGGTCCCCGATGTGCACTGCGCTTCGTTCCATGGTCTCCTCGAGGGGGCTCGAACAGCCCCGGGCGCCGGGCCTATGCTTATTCGAAGGCCCGGCCAAAGTCAAGGCCTGTCGGCGGATGCACAGCCCGCTTCAACCCCCTTTCAAAACAAACTTTTTCTTGTGTTGCCGGTCCATCGTCTCTATCATGTCCAGCGATTCCGTCTTTGGGGGTGCCCGCATGCCGAAGAAAAAAGGCCAGACCATCCAGGAGATCAACCGAAAGATCCAATCCGGGAAAGTGGTCGTGGTCACGGCCGACGAGATGGGACGCATCGTTCGCACCAAGGGTCCGGAAAAGGCCGCGCGCGAGGTGGACGTGGTCACCACCGGCACCTTCGCACCCATGTGCTCCTCAGGGGTGTTCCTCAACTTCGGCCCGGTCAAGCCCGCCATGAAAGCGGCCAAGATCCGGCTGAACGGCGTGCCGGGTTATGGGGGGCTCGCGGCCGTGGACCTGTATCTCGGGGCCACGGAGCCGACGGAGGACGATCCCCTCAACCGCATCCACCCGGGCCAGTTCAAGTACGGCGGGGGGCATGTGATCGAAGATCTCGTGGCGGGGGGCCGGGTCAAGCTCCACGCCACCTCCTACGGCACGGACTGCTACCCCAACCGGGAGATCGAGAAGCGGATCACGCTGGAGGACCTGCCGTACGCCATGATGCTGAACCCCCGCAACGGCTACCAGAACTACAACTGCGCGGTCAATCTGTCCAAGAGGACGATCTACACCTACATGGGCGTGCTCAAGCCCCGGGCGGCCAATGCCAACTACTCCACGTCCGGCTGCCTGAGCCCGTTGTTCAACGACCCGTTCTACCGGACCATCGGGACCGGGACCCGCATCTTCCTCGGCGGGGCCCGGGGATTCGTGGTGGGGCCCGGGACCCAGCACAACCCGCGAGCCCCGAGAGGAGACAACGGCGTCCCCCTGTCCCCGGCCGGGACCCTGATGGTCAGCGGGGACCTCAAGCAGATGTCGAGCCGTTGGGTGGTGGGGGTCAGCATGGTGGGCTACGGCTGCTCCCTGGCCCTGGGGCTCGGCATTCCCGTTCCCGTTCTGGACGAGGACATGGCCCGGTTCACCGGCGTGACGGACGAGGACCTGTTCACCCAGATCATCGACTACGGCAACGACTACCCCAAAGGAGAGGCCGCCGGCCTGGGGCAGGTGAGCTACGCCGAGCTCATGAGCGGATCCATTCGTTTCAACGGCCAGGACCTGGCCACGGTACCCCTATCCTCGAGAACCCGCGCCCTGGAGATCGCCGAGACCCTGAAGCGCTGGATCGAGAAAGGCGAGTTCCTGCTGGGAGAGCCCCAGGAGCGGCTTCCCTTCGAATGAAGCGACGACCATGAAAACCACCATCAGAATGCGTGAGATGTCCGACAATCAGAGCGGCATCATTCGAAAAGTGGGCGCCTCGGGAGAGCTGGGCCGCCGTATTCGGGAGATGGGTCTGGTTCCAGGTGTACCCATTCGAATCCAGGGACGGGCGCCGCTGCGGGACCCGGTGGCCATCCGCCTGATGGACAGCACGCTCACGCTGCGGAACAACGAGGCCGACCACGTCCTGGTGGAGGTGGAGATCCCGTAACCGGTGTTCGGATTCGAGGGCTCCTGCAGATCCTCTTCGAGGTCGGCCCCGAGCATGAACGGCCGAGCATGACGAAACCAACCATCAGAATCGCCCTCTCCGGGAATCCGAACGCCGGAAAAACCACGGCCTTCAACGCGATCACCGGGGCGAGGCAGCACATCGCCAACTATCCGGGCGTCACGGTGGAGAAGAAGGTGGGGCGCGTCCGGCACCGGGGCCACGAGATCGAGGTGGTGGACCTGCCCGGCACCTACTCCCTCACCGCCTACTCCCTGGAAGAGATCGTGGCCCGGGACTACCTGGTCAACGAAAAGCCGGACGTGGTGGTCGACATTGTCGACGCCTCCAACCTGGACCGGAACCTGTACCTGGCGTTGCAGTTCCGGGAGCTCGGCGTCCCTCTGATCATCGCCCTCAACATGGTGGACGTGGCCGAGGGCCGGGGCATCTCCATCGACGTGGACGCCCTGGCCGACCTTCTGCAGGTCCCCGTGATCCCCACGGTGGCCCGCTCCAAGCGGGGCATCGACGACCTGCTCGACCGGGTGGTGGCCATGGCCGAGGCATCGCCCGCCTGGAACCCCGCTCCGATCTCCTACGGCAACGACATCGACCGGAGCCTGGACGAGCTCACGGCGGTCATCGAGCAGGGCGGCGTCCACAGCGAGACCATGCCCGCCCGCTGGCTGGCGCTCAAGTGCCTGGAGGGCGACCGTCAGATCATGGAGCTCATGGACCGGGAGCCGGAGCTGGCCGGGGAGGTGAAGGCCATCAGCGGTCGGGTGTCCAAGCACATCCTGGACACGCTGGAGGAGGCGCCGGAAAGCATCATCGCCGACCACCGCTACGGGCACATCGCCGGGATCACGAGAAAGGTGCTCAAACGCCGGATCGAGTCCCGCCTGAACGCCTCCGACCAGATCGACCGGGTCCTCACCAACCGCCTCCTCGGTCCCCTGATCATGATGGGCATCCTGTACGCCATCTACGAGTTCACCTTCTGGGCGGGCGATGCCCCGGTGCAGTGGGTGGAGGCCGCGTTCGAGTGGCTCAAGACCGGGGTCGTCGCCGTGCTCCCGTCGGGGCACTTGCAATCGCTCCTCGTCTCCGGCGTCATCGACGGGGTGGGCGGCGTGCTCGGTTTCGTCCCCATCATCCTGTTCCTGTTCTTCGCCATCTCCATCATGGAGGACTCCGGTTACCTGGCCCGGGTGGCGTACATGCTCGACCGGGTGCTCCGCTGGTTCGGCCTGCACGGAAACTCCGTGATCGCCCTGCTCGTCAGCGGCGGAATCTCCGGCGGGTGCGCCGTCCCGGGCGTGCTCTCCACCCGGACCCTCCGGGATCCCCGGGAACGCATCGCCACCCTGCTGGTGGTCCCCTTCATGAACTGCGGGGCCAAGCTCCCGCTGTTCGGTCTCCTGATCGCGGCCTTCTTCGAGGAGGGCGAGGCGAAGATGCTGTTCCTCTTCACCCTGATCTCCTGGTTCTTCGCCCTCTTCGCAGCCAAGCTCATCCGCGCCACCATCCTTCGCGGGCCCAAGACCCCCTTTGTCATGGAGCTGCCCCCGTACCGGGCCCCCACCCTCAAAGGGCTCCTGATCCACACCTGGGAGCGGACCTGGCAGTACATCAAGAAGGCCGGCACCG
>CAYYVD010000168.1:0-10716 GCA_964475045.1 uncultured Desulfobacterales bacterium
AAGACCCTTTCATCTAAACTCTACTCTCAAGAAAGCAAATTCTTATCACCTCACCTTATCACCAAATTCTTATCACCTCACCACCTCACCTCACCTCACCTCACCGATTGTCCTCGTAAACCGCCGGCAGAAAAACCCGATGGGGACGGGGACGGAGCGTCTTGAAATCCAGCAGCGTGCTGACCCGGCCGGTCGCCCCGTCCGAGTAAACGGCCGCCGGCATGAGGTCCACTTCCATGGCCATGCTGATCCAGCCCAGTCCGTGGCACAACCTTTGGCTGAAAACGTGGTTGCAGACCGGCTCTCCGAACAAGGCCGACGCCTCGGTCTGCTCCTGGATGATGGTTTCGCCGTGACTGACCATTTCCGTGAAAATGCCGCGGCCGCCCCGGTAATCATGGTGCACCAGACCGGCCCCGGACTCGTATATGACCTGTGACGGTGCACTATAAAAAATAGCGTTATGGCCGACGACGTCTCCCCTGGCGGTCCGGGCCACGCTTGAGATTGTTTTTCCGGATTTGTTTTCCGCAATCAGGAGTTCCGGATCGATGAATTTTTTGATCGGATAATCCGCGCCGTATACGGAAAGGAACAAAGAGGCGACCTTGGGAGCGTCCTCCTGGGTCATGCGATCGACGGACCATTCCTGGCCGGGTTCGATCTCGACTATTTCACCCATGCGCTATCCTTTCTTTCTGTTCAGATAAAACATTACCAACGCGCCGATCAGGCTTATGCCGGCGCAAAAATAAAAAACGGAGCAGAAGCTCCAGCAATCCACCAGAAAACCGCCGAGGAACGGCCCGAAAAAATATCCGGCCTGGAACATCTGGAGACCCAGGTTGGTGTTGAAGGCCCGGTACTTGGGTTCGGAAATATCGAACATCAAACCGTTGAACAAGGGCATGGCCACGCCCCAGCCCAGGCCAAGGACCATGGCGATTATATAAAAAACCGCCCGGGTTTGGGTATGCCCCAAAATCAGATATGCTCCGGTCAGGGCCAGCATGGTCAAGGCAATGACCATGGCTTTGTTCATGCGGTCGAATTTGCCGCCGGCGACAATCCTGACCCCGATTTGGGCAATGGTGGTCAGTGTGAAAAAGAAACCGATGCCTGAAAAACCGGTTTTTTCCGCGTACCCGGCCGTAAAAAAAAATACCAGGGCCGTGCCCGAATACAGGAAAAGCATGGCTGCCAGTAGTGGAGCAACCTGTGGATCGACCAGGTCTTTTTTTACTTCCGGCCAGGTCAGCCGCAGAGCGGGCGGGCTGCCGCCGCTTTGACGCTTGGAACCGACCAAGGCGATCAGCGGAAAAATAAGCAGGGTCAATCCGGCGAAACCCAATAGTACATTGGTAAAGCCGCCGAACGCGTCCTCCAGTACCGGCCAGAGCGGCGGGACCACGGTGTTGGGCAGCATAACCACGATGGAAATTAGTCCGAACGCCTGGCTGCTTCGTTCCAACGAAATCTGGCCGACGATGATGGCCATGAGGGCCGTACCCATGACCACAAAGGCCAAGCCGTGAATGATTCGGGCCGCCAGCATGGACCAAAACCCGCCGGCCAGGCTGTAGAACCCCAGCGAAACCATGACCAACAACGCCCCCAAATAGAGGTAGGGTCGGGAATTGGTTTCGTTGAGCCAGGTGCTGACAACGGGCCGGAACGCCAGAGAAGCGGCGGAAAAAACGCCTATCAAAAGGCCGTACCGGGCCGGATCGATGGGCAGGGTTCCGAGGTAGTTGTAATACTGGAAAAAGACCGAAATATTGGCGTAGGCCAGAAACGAAGCCGCCATCAGAACGGTGAAGTCCTTCGTCCAGAGACGTGGTGCAGTGTTTGCCGCCTGGTGGACTTCGCCTGTCATTTATTCACAACGATCCCGGCCGAAACCGGCAAGGCGCAGCAGGAGATTGCCCGTAACTTGGCGCCGGTATTCGGCCGAAGCTCGAACGTCGTCGATCGGTTCGACCCTGGCCCGTGCCAACGAGGCTGCCTGCCCCAGAGTTTCCATGTTCAGCGGCTGGCCGGTCAATTCGCTTTCGGCTTCCCGGCAGGTGAAAATGGTCGGCCCGACGCTGCCCCAAGCCAGCCGGGCCGTTTTGACCAGTCCATCGCCATCCAATGCGATGCGGGCGGCGAGGGAAACCACGGCAATCGCCAGAGATTGGCGGAGGCCGACTTTTTCGAAGTGGTGGATTTCCTCGCCCGCCGGCTTGGGAACGTTTACGCCCAGTATCAATTCCCCGGCGTCCAGATTGATTCGTCCCGGTCCGCTGATGAAATCGGAGATCGGCGTTTCCCGGACTCCCCCGCCGGAAGCCAATCGGATGGCCGCGTCCAGGCAGTATAACGGCGGCAGCGCGTCCCCGGCCGGAGAAGCGGTGGCGATGTTGCCACCCAAAGTCCCGGCCTGGCGGATAGGCGGCGAACCCAGAACGGACAGGGCTTGGGCCAGGAGCGGCAGCTTCTCCCGAATCGGTGCGCTGTCCAACAGCCGGGCGTGAGTCAGGCCGGCGCCGAGAAAAATGGAGGTTTCATTTTCCTCCAGGACCTGCAGCTCCTCGACTCGCTCAAGACAAACCAGGGCCGGCGGATCGATCAGTTTTTTCCGGAGCTGAACCAAAAGGTCGGTTCCGCCGTGATACGCCCGGGCGCCGGGATTTTCGGCCAGGACGGCCAAAGCCTCGTCCAATGAACTGGGCAGATAAACCGGCCGGGTCATGACCGGTCTCCGTTCATTCTATCGGCCGCATCCTCTACTGCGTCGATAATCTTCTGGTAGCCGGTGCAGCGGCAGATGTTGCCGGACAGGCCTTCCCGGATTTCCCGCCGGGTCGGTTTGCCGTTTCGGGCCAGCAGACCGACCGTGGCCAGAACCATGCCCGGCGTGCAGAAGCCGCACTGGACGGCGCCCTTTTCCACGAACGCCTCCTGGACCGGATGAACTGCTTTCGAATCGGCCAGCCCTTCGATGGTGACCAGGTCGCGGCCCTGGAGCTGGGCGGCCAGCATCAGGCAGGACAGTCGGGTCCGGCCGTCGACCAGCACCGTGCAGGCCCCGCATTCCCCGGACCCGCACGACTCCTTGGTTCCGATGAGCCCTAAATCCTCACGCAGCAAATCCACCACGCGGCGGTCGGCCTCGGCCTGGACGGTCATGTCTTTTCCATTGAGTCTGAATTGAATTTCCACGGCCTGCTACCTCGATTCGAGCGCCGCCAGAATTCGCTCCGGCGTCATCGGCGCCTCGGATATCCTGACATTCAGGGCGTCGGCCAGCGCGTTGCTCACGGCCGGCAGAGGCCCGTTGATGGGGATTTCGCCCACGCCTTTGAGCCCAAAGGGGCCAGTCGGTTCATGGGTCTCCACGGCCAGGGATGAAACATCCGGAACGTCCAGGGAGGTGGGAACCAGGTAGATGCTCAGATCCTGGGCCAATCCCCGGCCTTCAACAACGGGGAAATCCTCCCACAAGGCAAAGCCCAGGCCCTGGACTACGCCCCCCTGAATCTGGGCCTCGTAGGCCTGGGGATTGATCACGCGTCCGGCGTCGGTCACGGCCAGGTATTCGACCACCCCCGCCAGGCCGGTCAGTTCGTCGATTTCAACCAAGGCCAGATGGGCCGCGTAGGAAAAAACGATGTGCGGCAGCCCGATTACGGAATCGAGTTCCGCCCGAATGGGGTCTGGCGCGGTCGGAGCCCGCCAGTAATGGGAAGCGATCCTTTCCTGGGCCGACATCATCGGCGCCAAGGCGGCCAGGGGCGTTTCCCGGCCCGAATCGAGATGCCGGACCACTCCCGGGGCCAGGACGAACCGGTCCGCACTGGGGGCCATGGTCAGAATCGACGCCTTTTCCAGAATCCGGCGTTTCATCTCGGCGGCTGCGCCGATCAAAGCGTTGACGTAGGTGTAGGTCGTCCGGCTGGCGGCCGAAGAACAGCAAGGAAGGGTTTTATCGGTGTCTGGCAGGACGAGCTCCATGACGGATTCGCCCTGGTTCAGCAGGTCGGCGGCTGTTTGAAGGCAGGCGGAAGCGTTGCCTTGTCCCATGTCGGTTACGCCCGCGTCCACTTTGAAACGGCCGTCCATGGTCAGTTCAATTCGGGCCGTGGCATAATCCGCAACGGACGGGCCGTATCCCGCCCCGTGCCACAATGCGGCCATTCCCCAACCGCGGCGTTTGAAGGCAGGCGCAGCTTTTTTCCATTCTTCCCGGCTCCGCCACAAGGGATGCTCGGCCAGCCTGTCCAGGCATTCCAGCGCACCCGTGCCGCCGGTCAAGGTTACTCCCACCGGCGTGACGTCCCCGGCGGTCAGGATGTTTCGGCGGCGCAGGTTCATGGGCCCCAGGCCCAGTTCCGCGGCCAGCAGATCCATCATCTGTTCGATGCCGGCCGCGGCCTGGGGCGCCCCAAAACCGCGAAACGGCCCGCCCATGGGGTTGTTGGTGTAAACCGCCTTGCCCTCAATGGCAACATGGGGAATGACATACGGCCCGGCAGCGTGCTCCACGCACAGGGCCAGCACTTCGCCTGCCAGATGTTCGTACGGCCCGGCGTCCAAAAGGATATCGACCTCAATGGCCTGGAGCCGTCCTGAAGCGTCTGCGCCGAGTCGATATTTAAGCCGGGCCGGCAGACGCTTGACGCCGGCCAGAAAGCTTTCCTCGCGGTCCCACCACATTTTCACCGGACGGCCGCCGGCATTCATGGCCGCCAAGGCCAGGCAGGCCTGGACATTGGCCCCGTCCTTGCCCCCGAAACCGCCGCCGAGATACGGGGCGATCACCCGGACCTGCTCCGGCGATAACCCCAGGGCATGGGCGATTTCCAGGCGGTCCCGGTGCGGAGACTGGGTCGAAACCGTCACGACGATGCGGCCGTCCTGGTCGACTTGGGCGAAGCCCGCTTCGGTTTCCAGGTAGGCGTGCTCCTGCCGGGGCGTATGAAAAACGCCTTCCACGGTAATGGCGCAATCCGGCCAGGCCTGTTGAATGTCGCCCTTGTCCACCTTGGCCCGGGCCAAAAGGTTGTTGCCGTTTTTTTCGTGGATGACCGGCGCGTCCGGGGCCAGGGCCTTTTCCATGTCGAATACGGCCGGCAGGGGGGTCAGGTCGACGGCGATCGCCTCCAGGGCTGCGTTCAAAGCGGCTTTAGATTCAGCCAGCACCAGGGCGACAGGATCGCCCACACGGCGGACTTTGTCGCCGACAATAACAGGTTGATCCCTTTTGACCAGCCCCTGGATGTTGGCCCCCGGCACATCGGCCGCGGTCAAAACCGCGACCACGCCGGCGATTTTTCGAGCCCCGGCTGTATCGACCTTTTCGATTCGGGCATGGGGAATCAGGGCGCGTTTCAGGCTAGCCCACAGCATTTCCGGGGCGTACATATCTGCGGCGTACTTTTCCGAACCGGCGGCTTTGGTCGGAGCGTCGGCCCTGGGAAAGACGGTGCCGATTTGCGGACGATGTTTGCTCATCGGTCCCTCAAAATATCGCCCAAGGCCCGGATAAAGGCCTCGTGGGCCTCGGGCGAGGCGATGGATATTCTGATCCACTTCGGGAAGCGAAAACCGGTCATGGTGCGGATCATGACTCCGCTTTTCATAAGGAGGCGATAGACAATCGTGTCGCTGATCGGCAACTTGACCATCAGAAAATTGCCTTCGCCGATTTGCGGCTCCAGACCCAGTTCCCGTAATTTCGGCCCCAGAAAATCTTTGGCGGACGCGACGTGATCCCGGGTCCGGCTGATGTGATCGGGATCGTCCAAAGCCGCCAAAGCCGCGGCCTGGCCCACGCTGTTGACCGAATAGACCACGCAAGTCCGGCGGACAATGTCCACCACTTCCCGCGCTCCAACCAAATAGCCGATCCGCAAGCCCGCCAGCCCGAACATTTTGGAAAAGGTCCGGAAAACGACTAAGTTCGGATATTCGTCGATTAACTGAATCCCGTTGGGGAAGTCCGGCTTTTCCACAAATTCGTTATAGGCCTCGTCCACGACCACTACCTGGCGGCCGTCGACCCGGTTCAGGAAATTCCTCAGCCGGGCTTCATCCCAATACGTGCCGGTGGGGTTGTTGGGGTTGCAGACGAAAAGGATCTTGGTTCGCTCATCTACCCTAGCCAGCATGCCTTCATCGTCGAACGTAAAATCATTCAGCGGAACCAGCCGGGCTTCGAAACCTGAAAACTCGGCCACCCATTCGTACACGGCAAAGGTTTTGTCCGCCGTGATAATGTTGTCGCCTGCCTCGCAAAAAGCCTTGATGACAAAGGTGATGGCTTCGTTGGCCCCGTTGCCGACCAGAATCCGCTCGGGTTCCACGCCCAGGTATTCGGACAGGCGGTATCGTAAATGGTAGACGTCGCCGCTGGGGTAGACGGCGGCCAGGTGCGGGGGATATTTTTCGATAATTGTAGCCGCGGCCCGGGGTGGGCCGAGCGGGTTTTCGTTGTTGTTCATCCGAAAGATGCGCTCGCAGCCGTACAGCCTTTGGAGCACGTCGTCGGGCTTGCTGGGGAGATAAGGCACGATGCCTTTGATGAACTCGGGCGTCAGCCGGTTGAGATTGGTGAATATCATTCAGTATTCGTCCACAGATGGAATTGAACCAAGTCGCCCCGGCCGGCGTGAGGCAGGATCAACTCAGGTGTGAAGCCTTGTTCGAGCAGCGCAGGGACGAACTGGGCCTGCCAGGCTTGCCCCAAATCGATAAAGAAATAGACGGAGGCAATGTTTTCGTTCTTGAATAGATCCAGATGGGCCGCCACATTGGCGGCGATGTCCCGGCCGGGCAGGACCGGCCTCAACCGGGCCCTGGATTTGAACTTGTCCAGGTTCGCCGCCAGAATGGAATGCCCCTCGGTCGCGGCATCGACGACAGGCTGTAATTCCCTGGCCAGGGTGAGGCGATCATATTCCTCGGCCAGCCAGTCGGCCAGGTCGGGGTGCGCCCAGACCACGGCCCCCAGGTCTTCGCCCATCAGAACAAAATAGGTGACGCTGTTTATTTCCGAATGACCGGGGTGAGACTCCAAATCGCCCAGTTTTTGAAAATGGCCGGTCGGCAGATATCGGGTGGCTTTCCTGGCAATGACGCAGACGCAGCTGGTCCGCGCCAGCGCGCTCAGGCAGGCGTCCACCAAGGCCTCGCCCGCCTCGGATTCATCCGGCTGGTTGAACAGATACGGCCCGTGCATTTCAACCGTCCTAGGCCCCAGCCAGCGCCAGGCCAAGCCTCCGCCGGGCACGCCCGATGGTCCGAAAAGGCCCATTGCTTTCAGTACTCCCGCTCGAACCATGTCGGCGGTCTTGCCGCGAAACCTGAAAAAGGTCGGGATATGATCCGGGCTTTCCCGATAAGCCAATCCACCCAGAACCTCGGCTTCTTCCGGTTCAAGCCGACGGATTTCATAAGCATCCAGCGGGCCGGCGGCGACGTAGTCGATATCGTCGCGTTCCTTGTAGGTTTTTTCCTTGGTCAGGCTCAAATGCATCTCGTGGGCCGATTCGAGGTTGAGGTCGAACCGATCCACCATCCTGGCGGCCAGGTAGAGCCCTATCCGGCCGCTGGCGATATCTTTTTCCGGAGAGATGCACGCGGTCATGTTGAGGGCCTCGAGGTCCAGGTCAGAGGTGCGGAAAACAAAGTCGATTCGGGCGTAGTACGTGCCGCTGACGGCCGAAATCCGGACTTCGTAGTCGTCATCGAGATGGGTTATCAGCTGACCGAACACCTCTTCGGCGGCCAGAGTCAGCGGCATGGCGGCCGATGCATCAAAACCCAGCCCCAGAACGGCGTTTTCCACAAAAGCCATGACGACGCGAAAGGAAGCAGCTGCGGCGGGGACGATCATTACGGGGCCTGGCCTAGTCATTCTTTTCACCGAAAATTTGTGTTCATTACAGAGGGCTGAAATGAACAGGTCGTCCTCGTCGTACATATCTCCGAATACCGAGGATGCGTCCCGTCTTCCTCTGCAAAGCGACGGCGGACGGTCCGGTTACCTCTTTGAACCGCCCCTTGCGGACCCGCACGCGGGGTGGTGTGGGGGCTGGGGGCTAAAACCCCCGGCTACCCGATTGGGCAACACCTATTTTTTATTTGTCCTTTGTCGATGGGGACAACTCTGTCCTCATGTTCTGAGGCGTTTCTACCCCAAGCTCATGTAGTTTCTCAAGAAGCGAGCCTCGAAATGAGTCTTGCGGCCAATAGTAAAAGACCCTCAGACCTTCCTCTTCCAAAACAGGGCCAATCCACTCAAGCGGTTTCCCGGTTTCTTGATAGAGCTTGTCGCAAGGAATGCTCTTATCCTTATACCCTGTAAGTGTTGCAAATGTTTCATAGGACACACCGTATACCACTCTTTTAATATCCCTATACCATATTGACGCACAACATAACATACATGGCGCAGTACTGGTGTACATGGTGCACTCTCGTAACACTTCGGGAGAAATGTCGAGTTTGGCCTTTGTCATAAGGTTAATTTCCGCGTGGCTGTGCACATTGCGGTCAGTATAAACCGTGTTCTCAGAGGTCAGTATAACTTTGTTTTGATAGACCAGGAGCGCCCCAAATGTGTGATTACCATGTTTTCCGGCATTGATTGC
Organism: uncultured Desulfobacterales bacterium; assembly: GCA_964475045.1. GTDB lineage: Bacteria > Desulfobacterota > DSM-4660 > Desulfatiglandales > HGW-15 > JAIPEI01. The sequence goes on from CAYYVD010000168.1 coordinate 8,637, forward strand.
CAGGTCAAAGGCTTGTCGCATGAAATGATAATGGCCTGCTGCGATGGTTGCCTTTTCTTTAATCGTGGCAATTTCACCATCAGCGCTCACGTGTGACTTGTGTAGAAAAAGAAGAAACATTGATGAAATGATCAGAAGAACATTTTTTATCATACCGAACGGAAATCCTCCTTTTTAGCAACTTCCATTTTCTATTCCTGTCCAACAATAATTAGATAGTTTCTCTATAGCACTCCTGATTGATTTGATCGCCTCATAACGCCCCTTACCCAAAATGCCATAAATCCATTGAATTCTATATGTGAGGCCATTTTTATTGATGACTCGGGGGTATATATGGTTTCTGCATAACACTCCATTCCTGCCTCTCCCAAAATCCTTATCGCGTTACAAAATTTGCCAGCAAAGAAAGTACGGGAAAATAAGTGGTTAGTCAATCTTCAAATTTTAGTGGTAAGGTTTGTTTCGGGATGAGGGGTAACAGAGGCCTCTGGATGGACCACTACGAGGTCAGAAAGCTCCCAGGCTGGCATCATCACATGCTCACATGCATGCTGGCCCACTTCTTCCTCTGGCACCTGAAAATCAGGTTGGGAAAAAAGGCACCGTCCATTACGGTCTCGCAGCTTAGGATGCTCATTGAATGGGTGCTGCCTCTAAGGCGTTTTGATGTAAAAAAGACGCTTGGAACCCGTCATACTCTGAATGACGCCAGGCGGAGATTTTCGAGCGCAAAGGGTCGAATGTGAACCTGAGAGCCGGGACCGTGACCCTGGACCAGGGGACCACGAAGAACGACGAAGGCCGGATCATCTACGCAGACGATGAACTGAAAGCATTACTGAAAGTCGCCTGGGAGGCCCGGAAGGCATCGGGGAGGCTTACTCCCTATGTGTTCCCCAACATGGGCAGGACCCACAGGATCGACAAGGGACGGTTCAATCAGGCGTGGAAAAAGGCCTGCACGAAAGCGGGGCATCCCGGGAAGCTGGCTCACGATCTTCGAAGGACGGCCGCGAGGAAGATCGGAGGGTACCATGAGGCGCCTCAAACTCCGCTCCGGTGACACCTCTACTGACACCGGCCATGAAAAAGCCACAAAAACGACAAGCCCAAAGCATTAAAAAAGGGGCGTAGGCATGCAGCCTAACCCCCTGAAATTATTGCTTTGGCGGAAGTGCATGGGAATCGAACCCACCTGCGAGGTTTTTAGCCCCGCACACCGGATTTGAAGTCCGGGAGCCCCACCAGTGAGCTATCCACTTCCGTCTCGTATTGTATTCACACCTACGGGGCGTGTCAATCTTTGATGTCCCTGTAAAAAGCCCCTTTGTCGTGCCAAGCCAAAACGGACGTGAAGTGAATCGATTGGCATTTATCTCGTCTTTTCTTGGCGTTTCGGCATCATTGCGAGAGAAAAAGAGCTTTTTAAAACGCCGGCACGCACAGTAGAAACTAGATCTCCCTTTTTTTGACCTTCTTTCAGCACGCTTATGAATAATCTGGTGAGCTTTTTTTGCTTAAAACTTTCATGCGACATCCAAGTTTTAGCCGGTATTGTTAAAAAAAATATCATCCCTATATCATTATTCGTTTCATAAAAATTAAGTATAGTCCAACAAACTTTTCGTATTTTTTCTTGTGTGAGCTCAAGTCCGCCTAAATGTTCCATTACTTTATAAGCAATTCGTTCACTCCACTTATCGATAAAGAAAAATAGAAGCTCATCTTTACCATGGTAATACTTGTAAATAGTGCCCAAACTTACCCCAGAAACTTTGGCTATTATTCGCATGTTAACCTGATGATAATCCCGGGTGGAAAAGAGTTTTAAAATGGCTTTCTCAATTTTCTTTTCGATTTTTGGATCAAGCTTTGACATAGAACATTGTGCTATAATCGAAGTTATTGATTTTATATATAAATTTCATTTATAAGGAAATATTTATGTATTTCTTGTAACAATGTTCTATTTTTTAACAAGCCATTTTTCCTAAAGCGTCATTTTACGGTTGGATTTTTCGATTTGGATCTCAGTGCGACTTACGCGGAGCACGGCTACCGGCTGCCTTATTGATGC
>CAYYVD010000169.1:0-10676 GCA_964475045.1 uncultured Desulfobacterales bacterium
GGGTGTTGGTCTGGAACGCCTCGACGTTGCCCTGGGAGTCCTGCATTATTACGTTGGCTACCATGTCCTTCCCGTATTCGCTCGTGGTGTGCACCAGGAGGGTCTTTCCCCTGGTTGCCTGCCCTATGACTGAGACCTGAATCGTCCCACAGACTCCTCCCTCACTGCTGCCTCCGGTCTCCGCCGGTGTTATGGCCTGCGTGTAGCAGTTGGTCTTGAGGACCAGCTTCGCAAAGACATTCCCCGAGCCGTCCTGAAACCTGTATTCCGGGGTAATGTTCACCTTGCAGGCCCCGCAGGTCAGCCCTGCGTGCTGGTTGAAATCCACTATTTCATTGTTCTCCGAGCATCCCGAGGTCTCAAGCACCACGGAGGTCATCCCCACCCTGGGGGTTATGGTGAACCCTGCAGCGGACCGGAGGGATAGCCCGCTTTCTATCAGGCCATTATTGGGCAGGGAGACCTCCCTCATTTCCTGGGGCGTGTCGGTCACCTGGACTGTGAGGTCGAATACGCTCTCGGTTCGGTTCTCCGTGGTGTTTGCATCCACCTGGAGGGTGTAGGATACGAGGACAGGCACAGCATAGCTTCCGACCCCGATGCCCGGGACCTTCAGCACATAATCAAGCCTGCCCGCCTGCCTGTCGTGGTTGAAGAAGAGGCTGCCCGAGAAGGAGGTGTGGTTGGTGTGGAACCGGCCGTCGTGGTTTAAATCGTATGTGATATGTCCCTGTACAAACTCCCCTGGCATTCCGGACAAGCTTGCCTGCGCAAAGGCACCCTGTGGCACCAGGACAATAGCGAATATGAAACCCAGGAGCCCGAAGTATTTCCTCAATCAACCACCCGCCTGCTCCTTATAATCCTTGAACCCCTTGCTGTGCTGCTTGAAAAACTCAATTGTCGTGTTCACGAAGACGCTCCAGCTCCCGTTGCACATGGCATCCACATAGGAGTGGCAATCGATTATGTGGCGGTCATCTATTGAAAGGGACTTGTTCGACATGGGCTCACTGGGACGTTGATATTTCAATACTATGGTTGAAAGAGTATTTAAATATTACGCTACCTTCCTTACCTCCATGAGCTCCCCACCATTGCATCCGTAAAACTGATAATATCCGTGCGGCTTCCCGAGCCAGCATGCGTGGTCCCTCTCGAACACGAGGTAAAGGTCAGTTTCCCCCAGGCTTTTCAGGAGGCTCAGAGCGAGTATGGCCTTGTTCTCGCAGTCACCCCCTCTCTCAAGCGTCGTCCACGGGTCATTGCCCGAGATTACCGATAGGGCTCCCTCTCCGTCAGGAAGATACGGGACTTTTTCAATCACGAAATACTCTATTGCAGCGAATATGCATCCCTTGCTCTGGCATTGCCCTGAGACGTTGCGTGCGACATCCGCCAGGCTCTGGTCCGCACTGACTTCCCTGACAGTGATATCGATGTACTGGTTCGAGGATAGAATCAGCCACGTGCTGAACAGGGAACTTGCAAGCAGAGCTGAGGAAATGAACAGGCCAATGATGCATATCGTCCTCAGGGTATTGTCTTCCTTCCTCTCCATTGGATCACACTATTGCCGGCGCCATCGCATTGACAGCCTCAAGGATTGCCTCCCCGTTCTTCCAGGTGTCTATGAAGCCCATGTATGGCCAGACAGCCTGTCCTGTAAGTATGAATGTCGTGGATACCTGTATTGCGCCCACTATGAAGACGGATAGGAAGAAAAGCAGGAACCACTTGCTGAATTCTGTCTTGTTCTTCCTGTAAAAGAACCCCAGGGCCGTGAATACACCGAATATAAGGAACCATGTGAAAGCCCAGCCTGCAACGATCTGGCGGATAAGATAGCCGGCATATGTTGGGGATATCTCCTCGGTGTTGGCCAGCTCATGCACGCTTTCAGAAATCATTTCCTGGCTGGCAATCAGCGTCATCCCCAGGTCCCTTGTCAGCTTCTGCCCGTATTCCTGGGCATGGACCGGGTCCACGAAAATCGAAACGACACCAAAAAGCAAGACATAGAGGTAGGTCGCAAGGCTGCTTGTCAGGATTATCAGGAGGAAGACCAGCATCTTCTTGCTCATAGCATCTCCTCGAACCTGAACATCCACCCTCCCGAGAAGTAACCGACCACCACTGAGAAGGTAAGCGTAATCATGAGCGTCGGCAGGAAGCAGAGAAGCAGGCGCTTCCTGTGGGAGAGCTGGCTTTCCCTGGACTTGCCCAGCCTGAAGAAGCCGAAATAGACGAGGTAGACCAAGAAGGCGAACAGCGAGCCGAAGGTGAAATAGAAGCTCTGGATGTAGAAGGCCAAGGGTTCCAGGGGCCACGACATGGACAGGAAAAACAAATATGAGACCGTCCAGGAGACTATGACGTGGCGCTTGAGGGAAATGTCCCGGTTCAGGACCCCCTGGGCCATGAAGATATATAGCGTGGGCACGGAGAAGGCCACGAACATTGCCAGAGTTACGCTCCCCGGGAACACGCCGAGGGCCGGGAGAAGGACGCTCAGGAGGAAAATGACGCTGACGGCTCCCGGCATGGACAGCATCCTGTCCAGGAGGAGCGCATCATCGACCTTCAACATATTTAAATAGTGGCGCTCCCAATATTTAAATATGCACTATCGGGCAGAAGTGACAGCCTCCAAGAGGGCGCTCCTTTTGCACGTGGCCGAGAAGAAACAGAACGAGATGCCTTACTATGAGGTCAAAGACTTCTTCAAGCGGCAGCGTAAAAACAATATCAGTGACCGCTGGATAAACATGCTTGTTGACGATCTCAACCATTGCGGAGTCGTCTCCTTCAGAAATCAGCCCGATAGTGGCAGGATGGTCCGGTTCGACCTCTCCAAGATATTCGTCCGCTATGAGCGGGATAAGTTCATACCCGACCTGGGATTCTTCGGGGTATTTGCGGTGTTTTCCCTCGCAGTTTCTCTGGTTCTCCTTTCCCTGTATGCTTTCCTGGTGTCGGTCTCCTGGGCAGCCGCTTTCTCGGGCTATTTCTTCCTCAAGATTGCCAGGACCCCTGACATGAAGAAGGTTTTCATTGAAAGTCAAAGACCAGAAGCAGGCAAACTTTCTGCCAGCCGGTAGGAAGTGCACTTCCTTCACGAAAGCCCTGCTTCCAGAAGTCCACTTCCTCAAAATCGGAAGTCCACTCTTTATATACCCTGCTCTCCCAAAAATTACTCATAAGGGCTGGCCACCCAGATGGCCGGTGGGGAGGACACCCACCCTAAAAAACTCTAAAAAAGGAGAAATCCATGAAAGGCGCATCAAATGCAATATGGGCCGCAGTAGTGCTTGTCGTATCCCTAGTGGGAATCTTCACCTTCGCCGGTACTTACATGCTGGCAGTCACTCCCACACCAAGTGGTGACTACGATGGAGAGTTCGACGACGCCTACCTGGCAACCAAGGCCTTCTTCTATGCAGACTTCACTGAAGGAACCGACTGCAACATAACCAGTGACGTCCTTGGTGGTTCTGACTACTCAAGCTGCATATACGATACCTCAACGGCATGGAACGCCACTGCCTCCAGCGCTGTCAATTCCAGGGACTGGTATTTTGACATCGTTGTGGACATTGACGGGCCGGTCGAGAACATGGAAGTGCAGGCTGAGCTCCAGAACACGGGAACAGGACAGGCGGCTGACGACGTCGTGATAAAGGAGGCTTCACTCTGGACCTACGAGGACGAGCCAAGGAAGATTATGGACCTGACCATAGAAGACCAGGTCGAGATTGACGCAAACACCGGAGTCCTCTCGGGTGACGAGTATGTCCTGCACATAGTCATGCACAGCAAGGCTATAAGCCCCGACTTCGCTGACGGGGACGACATACTCAGGATAGACCTTGAGCTTGACACCAGTGGCGACGTTGACAGTGCAAGGATAACGGTCGAGGAGTAAGGCCTTTCATAGAGGAGTGAAAATATGCTCGTTTACCTAATCGCGGTACTCTATGGGGGCCTTCTCGGCGCATTGGGCCAGAAAGGCAGGAGTAGCCAGAAGGACCTCCTTCAGGCAAACTTCGGCTTCTTCGTGGGAACCCTCGCCGTCTCGGTCGTTTCTGCCATCCTGGGCCTCCTGACTCCCAACGCCATGTTCGGAACTTCACCCCTGGTGTCGTTCTTCACAGGGCTGCCGGTAGTCGGGAACGTCCTGGCGGCAGTGCTCTACTCGGTCCTGATATTCGTCTTCGCGCTCGTGGTCTCATTCCTGAGCCACATCCTCGTGAAGATGAAGTGATTCAACCTTCGGGAGGGGCGACCCTCCCATTGGTTTGATTTGCCTTTCGTAAGGCGCACATGAACAGGGAAAACTATAAAAGCCACGGCAACCAAATTAAAACCATGAAGGTTGCTATCCTGACTGTAATTGCCCTGCTCGCAGTCTTCGGTATCCAGCCACATGCTGCTTCTGCTGCCGATTCCATTTCCGTCACCCATTATACCCTTTACCAGACAGAGGACGGGAAGGTCGGCACCTCCATAACGCTCCAGAACGCGGGCACCGCCACTGCAGAAAAATTCCTGGTGGAGATCCAGCCGAGGCTCGGTGGTTGCTTCATGGGGCTCTCGATAGTATCTCCCCAGTCCGCATGCAATTCCGCCTATCCCCATAACGTCCACAGGTTCGTGTCCGGGCTGGCTCCTGGAGAGACCAGGACAGTCATACTTGAGACACCGATCCCGGCGGGAACCTATTGCGTTGTGGCGCTCAGCACCGACCAGTGCTGCCCTCCGGATGAGATATGCTCCCCTGTCTCCCCGTTCTACTGGGGGCAGGAGCTCGGTTACGTGGAAGTCGAGGGCGGAAGCCAGGCCTGGTGCGGGGACGGGACCTGCTCGCCTTCAGAGACACCTTTGAGCTGCTCCCAGGACTGCATGGGATACTGCGGGGATGGATATTGCCAGGCCAGCAAGGGAGAAAACGACCAGACCTGCTCGGGCGACTGCACCCCAACCGGAGTCAGCACCGGGAACCCGTTCGCACTGCTTTATTCATTCCTCTATCAGTACTGGTGGATGGTGGTCGCGGTCGGGTTTGTTGCAGCAGGTTCCGTGGCCTGGTGGAGGATGAAGTAGATGGCCAAGCCGAAGAAGCGGGGGAAGAGGAACGCAGGCATACTTCTCATAGGCCTGGGGCTGGCCATCTTCCTTTCATTCATGGTGGTGAACGCCCTCGGCTTCGAGATCTGGAATCCCTTCGTCCCGCATATAAACGCTGCGGTCACAGTAACTCCCCAGTGCTTCGCCGCCTGCGAGATTGACAAGGAACACACCACCGTTGATTTCACGAGGAACCCCGGGGTCTCCCTGACCTACCTCCCTTGCTGGGGACCTTTCTTCGGCGCCGAGATATTCGAGAAATTCGAGGTCGAGCAGTCAGGGTACATCGGCAAGAAGGAGGGCATCAGAGTCTGCCAGGAGCCGGTCACCCAGTACTTCAGGTTCCCCATGGTGCCGGGCAAGTCATGCTACGACTGGAAGCTCACTGTCGGCTACAAGGACGGTAGGGGGAGTGAGATAACGCACTATGTAAAGCAGGGGAGGGAGTGTTTCGGGTGATGCCGGATGATACATCTCGTAATCCTCGCCATTGCAGGGATACTCGCTGCCGCGGGCCTGTCATTCTTCGTCTTCGCGATCATAGAGGTCGCAAGGATTCTTATGGTCATTTTCGTGATACCCCTCTTCGCGAAATTCTTCGCCGACTATATCGGCGATGAGGTCCTGGGCCTCGGCCGGAGCTACGGCCTGGTGCTCGGCTTCGCCGCTTCCATCCCGCTGGCAATCGTCCTCTACATGAACTTCTGGGCTCTCCTGATAGGGACCGCCATTCTTGCCGTCATCTACATGCTCGTCCGTGTGTACGTCCCGCTACCGGAGGTGAAAAGATGAACAGGAACAGCAAGGTTGCGCTCGGGGTTGTAATTGCGGCGGTCTCTGTTTTGGCGCTGCTCGGAGCCCTCGGCCTACTCGGGATCTACAGCCCGACCGGCGTGGGAAGCGTCAAGGCGACCAGTATGACCTCTGATACCCTTAAACTGAGCGTCATCTACAGCGGCTGGGGCTCGATTAAAAACCATGCCAACTGGTACCAGGCAAGCACGGTATACCTGACCATGGACCAGGCCAACCTGTGCGAGCCAAACAGGGCCACATGCGAATACTGGGGTGGGGTGAACCCCTATAAGAACAGCGCAGAGCACCGCTGCTATTGCTATATAGGGAAAATCCCTGCCGCCATGGATATAGTTACTGACGCACTCCAGATAACCTATCAGGGATATTCGATAAAGCCAAACGGCTTCGAGCTTTCTGAGGGCGCGGTCACCATGTACATACCTCCCATAAAGGACACGGGAATCCCCTCATCCCTGTACGACCAGAATGCCCTGGTATCCCTTTCCGGATACATCGAGCTAGGGGAATCCTGCTCATCAACCTCTGACTGCGGAAGTTCGGGGTGGATAGGCCCGGCATACTGCGGGAGCTGAGGCAAACAGTAATGCTCACGCGGGCCTTTGGCCCGCTTCACCGGTGAAAGAATGGACAGGAACAGGAAGATTGTGACGGGCGTGGTGCTGGCAGCGATATCGGCAGTTGCCCTGCTCGGCACACTCGGCCTTCTCGGGCTGCTCGGACCCGAACGCACATGCACCCCCGCCCCGTGGAGCCCGGGCTGGCCTTCCTGCAACCCATGCTACACGATATTCGGGGAATACCCGACCGACTGCAGGCAGAACACTGACGGAACGGTGACCTGCACCTGCGTTGCCGGAACCGTCCCGGGCTGGAAGTGCAAGGATGCCTACACCGTCGGCTACCAGAACTCTGACGGTACCTGGTCCAACCTGAACCAGTGCGAATACGGGTGCTCCGGCGGCGAGTGCAACCCCGGCCCCGTCGATAACACCTGCGAGGAGGGATGGAGGTGCAAGGACTCCAGCACAAAGGGATACCGCCTCGCCGACTGCACCTGGTCAAACGTGGAGACCTGTGAGGGCGGATGCTTCGGCGGGACATGCCTGGGAGGAAAGAACGTGCACAGGATTTACAGGACCGCCTCATGCAGCGCCAGCAGGTGCGACTACACGGACCAGGACAGGATTTACCAGCCATGCGCAGAGGGTTGCTTCGAGGGGGCCTGCGTGAACACCCCGTCCGGACAGGTTTCCCTGGACTTCGCCCAGATGCTTGCCGGCGGCGGGGGGACCATGCTCGCAATCGCCGGCCTGGCCCTTATGGTGATTTGAATGGAAAGGAAAAACTACATGCCACTGGTCGTCGCTTCCCTGCTGGTAGCTCTCGCAATGCCCATCGCCCACGCAGCAGAGCCCAGCGGAAGCGCCTACCTCTCCGGCGGCCCGGGTTTCCTGGGGCTGCCGCTCCTGTCGGCAATCGGTCTCGGGACAACCGGACAATGGCACATCACGGCCACTGTCACGGGGGACATCCCGGTCGAGCAGAGGCTTAACGCGGCATTCTACTACAACACGGCCTCCTCGAAGAGCTCAAGGGAGCAGACCTGCAGCGACGTCATTGACGTGGCGACGTGCGACGTCAAGGGAAGCCTGAGCAAGATAACATCGTGGGAAATGGCCCTGGTTTCCTCAAGCGGCAACACCCTTGCCGGGCCTTCGGCCGGGGGGGTGGTCTATGACACCGGGCAGCGCGTATACCCTGGCCAGGGGCTTGACCTGACACTTGAGGCCAAGGCCCCGGCCAACGACGCCTACGCTGGAGCATCGTTCCCGCTTGTCGTCATATACCAGGACGACATAACCGGGACGATTCTGGACTGCGCGTGCGACACCGTGACGCTGCACGAGCCGACCGGAGAGGTTAGCCTGGAGTTCCTGCAGTTCATTGCCGCAGGGACGGGAACGGTCCTGTCCATACTCGGGCTGGCCCTGATAGCGCTTTAAGGAGGTAGACCGGAATGGCAAGCAAGCACAGGTACAGGAAGAAGGGAGCGGTCCTGCTGGCCGCGGGCGTGTCCCTCATAGCCTTCGCCTTCCTTGCGCTTCCCGCCCTTATGGGTTCGGGATTCGCCCTGGGAGGATAGGCATGTGGGCTCCGCCAGCGGAGATGGCCGCCCCACTGGCCGAAACTGCCAGCCCTTGGTCGGTCGTTCAGCACCCCGCCATAGCCCTCATGGCATTCCTTCTCCTGCTCTGCGTGTTCATTTACGTCCTGGACAGGAATTACAAATGATTTTTAAGTAACCGGCACGAAATATATTCCATGAAGGAAAAGGGCCTTGCTGTATTCCTGCTTCTCGCAATCCCGCTTGTTCTCATGCCCCCTGCCCAGGCCCTCCCTCCTGCCAATGACAACACCACCATTGCAGGCTTCTCTGTGGAATACCAGCCGGGAGAACATGGAAGGGTAATAATCCAGCTCCTCAACAGCACCGGGGATCCCCAGAATTCCGCGAGCTGCCATTCGACCATTTATTACCCCAACAACTCGGTTCTTTCGGGCGGCGCCATGGCCCACATTCCCGCCTCCCATGCTGCCTACAACTATTCCTTCACCGTTCCCTCCGAGCTGGGGGTCTATGCCGCGGTCATCAACTGCACAGGCCCGGAGGCATACGGCCTGGCCCAGTTTCACGTGAGCCCCTGGGCGCTGGACATTGAGGACCTCAACTCCACCCTGTACCCCGCCATCGAGTCCCTGGTGGCCTCGGAGATTTCCGGAGCTGTGGAAGAACTTGAGGCCACCATAAAATCCAATACGAAGGACTTAAACGAGGCCATGGACTGGTGGGGCAACTTCTACCGGAGCTGGGTGTTCCACCTCCTGCTCCTGGTAATTGTCCTTCTGGTCCTTGCGCTGGTTGTTCTCGGGCTCAGGAAGAGGAGAGGGGGTGGTTATGGGTGAGAATCAGAAATGACATAATCTTCCCGAACCTTCCGAGGTCTATCTGGGCAATCACCCTCCCCTGGCTGACCGTGCTTGCGCTGCTATTCTTCGACTCAGCGATGAACACTTCCACCAACCCGGTCCTCATCTTCGGCTTCCCAATACTGATTACTCTGGTTTTCATGCCGAAGGACTCCTTCGAGAACATCAAAAAGTCCCTTGGCCTCTCAATGCCCACGCTCAGGGACAAGTTCTACAATTTCCTGTTCGGGATACTGGGAGCGTCACTCGGGATGCTCATGTATTACCTGCTTTCGATCCGGGCCAGCATCATTCCCCTATATTTTATCCCGGTTTCCACGCTCTCGGCCCTGAGCATAAACAATCCCGGCTACATCGCAGCCCTTTACCTCCTCGTGGCCTTCAGCGAGGAGACCATGTGCGTCCTCTGGATGAAGAACGCGGCAAACAGCCTCTCGTTCAACGCAGGGCTCGCAGGCATAGGCGCCCTTACCATGGGAGGGACCCTGGCCAGGATCTTCTGGAGCACCGACCACTGGTTCGCCTACCAGGGTTGGGCTGGCCTTGAGTCCCTCCCCCTCTTCATCAGCGCATGGGGCCTGGGGATGCTCTTCACCTTACTCGGCATAGTTGCCGCCCGGCTATCCGGAAGGTTCTTCTTCATAATCCCGCCGATAATGGCGCACTGGACGTTTGACGTGTTCGTGGCCATGCGGCTGGCTTTCCTGATATGAAATCGTCAACGAAGCTCGGAATCGGCATACTGGGCCTAGCTTGCTTAGCCGTTTCCCTGGCCCTCCTCCCCGCAAACTCCACAGCAGACGTGGTATTCCTGACCAATTACACCATCGTGAATGACACGGTATATGTGGACGTAGCCGGAAAGGGTTACATCAGCCAGACCCCTCACACCCTTAACGATTTCGTCAACACTCCAGTCCTTAACTTCACCTCCTATGTCGGCGGGGAGTTCAGCATCGCATTCGGGTTCAACACCTCCAGGGCTTTCCCTACAAGGGCCGAGCTCTGGGAGAGCGTAGCCCGCATCGTTCCCGTATACGGGAACGTGACCCGCCACCTCGACTGCCCGAGCTCCTACCAGGTCAACTACGGCCTCATCAACGACTCCTGGGCCTGGTGCAACCAGAACGACGGGAACGGGAGCTACTATTACTGGGAGCACGAGTTCGAGTGGTACAGGACCAACGCCTCGGGCGCGAGAATTTACTGGAACGAGACCGGCATCGTCGGGCATGCCGAGGAATGGGGAAATGGCTGGAAGGACGTGAGCGGAGTCTTCAAAAAGGTGGAGTGGGCCGGTAGGCAGTGGCACTACGTCGAGAATGTGGCATTTGAGGCTGGCAAGACTTATGCCCTGCGGCCCACGATAAACGTGCCGGTGATTACCGGCAGGGCCAATGGAAAGTATGACATTTGCGTCTGGCCTTCCTCACTTTCCCCTCAGCAGGCCTACGACCAGGACAGGCTTTTCTGTATAGACCCGTGGTGGGACCTGAGCTGGGGCTCCTGCAGGAATTTCACAATTGACAGCAGCAAAATAGATGAGGCCCTGACGGATTTTCCCGTGCTGCTTGTGCTCAACGATTCAAGAATTGACTATTCCAAAACCCAGGACTTGGGCCAGGATCTCAGAATTGTTGATGCACCCTGCGAAACCACTCCCACAGGAGGGGGCAATGTCCTTCCGCATGAGATTGAAACATGGAACGAATCCGGTAATTCCTTTGTCCATTTCTCAGGCG
>CAYYVD010000170.1:0-10662 GCA_964475045.1 uncultured Desulfobacterales bacterium
TACGTTCGACCCGAAGCCCGATGCCGGGCCGGCTGCGGGTCCAGGATCTGCTCATGTCATGGCATACGAGGAGAAGGAACCATGTGAACGGCCCATGCCGTCCAACGGCTGCCTTTGGAACCCGCTTGATTTGCCGGCAAGTCGAGGATACCCTCTCTTCCAGGCACCGCGACAGGACCTCCACCCCCGGCCCGCCTTTGCACCCGCGATGGATGCGACCCAACCGGGGTTTCCGCCCCATCGGCTGCCGGTCCCTGGAATCGGCGGGGCCTGCGAGCTGGCCTCCCCACCCGTACCCGGCCAGGCTTTCCGGCGGGCCTGCGCTTCGCCCGTCCCTGCGACAGGAGCACGCCAGATACGACAAGACACGAAAACAGCGAAGATTGGGAGACATGAACATGAACAGCCTGACATCACGGATATCCATTCCCGTCCACCTTTCCTACATCAAGCCGGTCGGGGCCTACCTAACGGAGCTCGCCCAGGACATGGGCTTCAACAAAACCGAAACGAATCACATCCAACTCGCCCTGGAAGAAACCCTGGTCAACGTGATTCAGTTCGGCTATGAAGGCCGGTCGTCGGAGAACTTCGACCTGGTATTCGAGTGCTATGATTTCAGGCTGGTCATTCAAATTCACGAAAAAGGCATCCCCTTCAACCCGGAGCGCCTTCCGCAGTACCAACCCGGCCGGCCGGACCCGGCCGACAGCGGCGCCGGCCTGGGCCTCCACCTGATCCGCTCCTTCATGGATGAAGTGACCTTCATTCGAAAGGGGAGGCAGGGGCAGGAAATACGGCTGGTCAAAAATCTCCTCGACAAACGCATCGATCGCATCATCCCGCGGCTGGATGCAGGCGGACCCGAAGAGGAACCCGATCCCCGGCCGGCGGACCTTCAGCCGCACGGCCACGAAATTCGGCCAATGCGCCCGGACGAGGCGGTGGAAGTCTCCAAGTGCGCCTACAAGTGCTACGGATACACCTACGAGGACTACGTGTACTACCCGGAGCGGCTGGCGGCCATGAACGAAGACGGTTCCCTCTATTCCGTTGTGGCGGTCACCGAGGAGGGCAAGATGATGGGGCATGCCGGCCTGAAGCTTCCCTATCCCCAGGCCCCGATCGCCGAATCGGGCGTGGCGTTTGTCTATCCCGAGTATCGCCGATTCGGCCTGTTCAAAGAGTTCAACCAGTACTTTATCGACCACGCGCGAAAGACCGGGCTCAGCGGCCTCTTCGGCCGGGCGGTGACCAGCCACGTGGCGAGCCAGCGCATGGCCGCCGGGCACGGGTACAAGGATTGCGGCCTTTTCCTGGGGGTGTTCCCGGGAGATGTGGATTTCAAAAAAATCGCCGGCAAGACCACACAGCGGGAGAGCGGACTGTTGAGCTTTCTGGCGCTGAAAGACGAGGATCCCAGGGACGTCTACGTCACCGAGCGCTATCGATCCATCGTGGGGGAGGTTTTCGCCTCCCTGGGCGTTCCGGTCCGCCTGGCAGACGGCGGCGCCGATTCGGGCCGCGAGCCCGACGGCCCCTCCCACATGGAGGCGGCGGTGAACACCGCCCTGAACGTGGCGGAAATGGTCGTCCACCATCCCGGGGAAGGCACCCTGCAGGAACTTCGTTTCAAGCACAAAGAGTTCTGTCTGAAGCGGATCGACATCATCCACCTGGTCCTGGACCTGGAAGACCCGAACACGGAGAGGTTGATTCAGGAGAGCGATGCTCTGGGGTTCTTTTTCGCCGGCGTTCTGCCTTACGGCATCGCCGGCCGTCACGCCCTGTGTCTCCAGTACCTCAACAACGTGATGATCGATTTCGATCGGATCCGGCTGTTTTCAACCGAAGCGGCCGCTCTGCTGGAGTTTGTCAAAACACATTGAGCCGGCCGCACAGCGCATCGAATGCTTGAAACGCGACGAGCCATGAGTGTACAAGCATTTCCATGGAACCCAGGCGCCATTTTTCGAGGCCCCTCAAGAAATCCCAAACGGCACGATTCGCTCAGGCACGAGGATCGGACCAAGCCCCGCGGTGTTTTTCGGCGAAGGGAATGCCCCTGCGGGGTGCATTGTCAGAGGCCGTTCAGAGTCTGGATCGCGGGCTCAACACGCCGTTCGATTCGCACGGGCTTCTCGAGGCCCTGGCCGACGCGGACACATGGATCGACCGTTTGGCGATCTTCGCTGAGAAGGCCGACGGGCGCATGCAGGAACACGGCGACTCGCCGGAGGGGATTCGTCGAGAAGAACGTGGCTGACGGCTCCCTATTCGCCATCCCGCAACCGAACACCCTGAAACCCCGAGGAAGACATGTACATTGCAGACGCCGAAGCGATCCCCATCCGGATCGCCCTGAAGCAGCCTTTTCAAATCGCCGTGGGCACCATCACCCACACCAACCACGTCCTGGTCCGAATGACGGACGACGAGGGCAGGGTCGGCTGGGGCGAGGCAGCCACGTTTCACCCGGTGTACGGGTACGATCAGCGGGCCCTCTACCAGGTGCTCACGGACCACCTCATCCCCGCCGTGCGCGGCCTGGACCCTCGCGAGATCGTGACGCTCCACAAAACCATGGACCGGGCCATTGCGAAGAACCTCATGGCCAAGACCGCCCTCGACATCGCCGCGTACGACCTGGCGGCCCAGGCGGCCGGGCAGCCCGTTCACGTCCTGTGCGGAGGAAAGCGCCTGCAGCGCGTTCCCCAGATCGGGGTGGTGGGAATCGTCTCCAACGAGGAGGCGGCCGAGTCGGCGCTTCGAGTAATGAGCGAGGGATACCGCACCGTGAAGATCAAGATCGGGCAGGATGCCGCAGGGGATGCCGGCCGCGTCAGGGCCGTGCGCGAGGCCGTGGGCGAGAGCATACCTCTCCGCGTGGACGGGAACTGCGGTTACAGCCGGGCCGAGGCCCTGAGGGCGTTCCGTCTCATGGAGGACCTTGGCCTCGAGTGGATCGAGCAGCCCCTTGCCGCCTGGGACCTGGAGGGCATGGCGGAGCTGTCCGCCCGCCTGGACACCCCCATGGCCGTGGACGAGAGCATGTACACTCCCGAGGACGCCTTCCGCTGTATCACGTCAGGCGCCGCGGACGTGGTGAACATCAAGGTGGCCAAGTGCGGGGGGATTTATCGAAGCCAGAGGATCGCAGCCGTCTGCGAGGCGGCGGGGGTCCCCTGCTTTCTCGGGGGCTGCATGGAGACCACCGTGGGCACGGCGGCTGCGGTACACTTCTACGCGGCCACGTCCAATGTGATCTCCGGAGCCGAGATCCATGGCTCGCCCTACTACGTGGATGACATCGCGGTTCGTCCGTTCGTGGCCGAGGACGGGAGCATTGCCGTGCCGGACGCACCGGGCCTGGGGGTGGAGGTGGACGAGGACAAGGTGAACGCATACCGGATCGCGTACTGATCCGGAATGGCCTCGAGGTCAAGTCGGCTCTTGGGCGGTTCTCATCATTGATGGGGAGTCGCTGTTTCTTGCATTCAACGGAAGGGATCGCGGTCCATGGCCCGGTACTGGACCGCCTCGGCCACGTGCTCGGCCCGCACGCCGGGGCTCTCCTCCAGGTCGGCGATGGTCCGGGCCACCTTGAGGATTCGGGCGTGGGCCCGGGCGCTGAGGCCGAAGCGCTCCATGGCCCGCTCCAGGACCCGCTCCCCTTCCGGGTCCGGGGCGGCGTGCTCCCGAAGCATCCGCGGGGGCATGGCGGCGTTCGTGCGGACAGGGGTGTCTCGAAACCGCCGGTCCTGCATCTGTCGGGCCGCCTGGACCCGCTCGGCCATGGCCCTGGAGGAGCGGCCGCCGTTCCCGCCCTTGAGCTCCCGGTAGGGGACCCGGGGCACGGCCACGTGGAGATCGATGCGGTCGAGGAGGGGGCCGGAGAGGCGGGCGCGGTAGCGGTGCACCTGCTCGGGTGTGCAGGTGCAGGCGCGCTTCGCGTCCCCCAGGTAGCCGCAGGGGCAGGGATTCATGGCCGCCACGAGCATGAAGCTGGCAGGAAAGGTGACGCTGGCGTTCAACCTGGACACGGTGACCGTTCCGCTCTCCATGGGCTGTCGAAGCACCTCGAGGACCCGCCTGCGGAACTCCGGCATCTCGTCCAGAAACAGGACCCCGTTGTGGGCCAGGCTCACCTCTCCGGGCTTGGGGTTCTGTCCGCCCCCGGCCAGGCCTGCGTCCGAGACGGTGTGATGAGGAGCGCGAAAAGGACGCTCGAGCAGGAGGGGGGTCCGGTTGGAGAGGAGCCCGCTGACGCTGTACACCATGGAGGTCTCCAGGGCCTCGTCGAACTCCAGCTCCGGGAGCACGCCGGGCAGCCTCCGGGCGAGCATGGTCTTTCCGGACCCGGGCGGGCCGGCCATGAGCACATTGTGGCGTCCCGCCGCCGCCACCTCCAGGGCCCGTTTGGCGTTGTCCTGGCCGCGCACCTCTTGAAAATCCTCCTCACGGTGAGGAACCGCCGCCACCACCTCGGTCCAGTCCGTGCGGACGGAAACCGGCTTCGCGGCCCCGGCCAGGGCGGCCACGACCGAGGGGAGGGACTTGGCCGCATAGACCGTGAGGCCCTTGACCACGGCCGCCTCCCGGGCGTTGGCCTCGGGCACGAACAGGTTGTTGAGACCGGCCTCTCGGGCCGCCATGGCCAGGGACAGGGCGCCGCGGATGGGCCGGACCGCACCGTCCAGGGACAGCTCTCCCAGAATCATGTACCCGGCGAGGGTGTCTGCGGGAATGAGCCCCCCGGCCGCGAGGATCCCGAGGGCAATGGGCAGGTCGAACCCGGTGCCGGTCTTCTTCACGTCCGCCGGGGCCAGGTTCACGGTGATGCGATCCGAGGGGAAGGCATAGCCCGCATTGCGAATGGAGGCCTTGACCCGGTCCTTGCTCTCCCGGACCGCACCCTCGGGCAGCCCCACGGTGGAGAACGCGGGCAGCCCGGAGGAGATGTCCACCTCCACGCGGACCAGAAACGCCTCGATGCCGATGATGGTGCCGCTCAGGACCTGGGAGAGCATGGCGGTTTCCGGATCAGTCGTCGATTTTCACTTTACAAGGAGCACGGGAAATGTTAGAAATTAAAGTTTATTCCATCAGCCCCGGCTGAGACGGACATCCCATCGAGGAGAGCGCAATGGCTCGGATCACAGTAGAGGACTGCCTCCAAAAAGTAAACAACCGTTTCGCCCTGATCCACATGGCGGCAAAACGCGTCCGACAGCTCCGAAAAGGGGCCGACCCCACCCTGACCTCTAAGAACAAGGACGTGGTGGTGGCCCTGCGGGAGATCGCGGCCGGGAATGTGGTCAAAGCGAGCGTATCGGACCAGGAAGCCTTGACAGACACCCGCCCGGATTCCCTGGCCGAGGAGCTGCTCGCCCAGGGCCTCGCCGAGGAGGGGGGCGAGGGGACGCAGGAAGAAGAACAAGTAGAGAAAAAAGAAGAACAAGAGTAAGATAGGACTCAATACGACTTGTCGTAGGCGCTCCTCAAAGAAACGAGAGGCGCAAAAGGGGTGCAAGTTCAAGGTCTTTTGTTGAACCGGGCGGTGTCTGCTTTGGTTTGCCATGGATCGCGCCCGAGACAACAGGAGCTGACAGCGAATGCGAAAGCGTGACTACTATGAGGTCCTCGGGGTGGCCAGAGAGGCCTCAGGAGACGAGATCAAAAAGGCCTATCGAAAGCTGGCCATGAAGTATCACCCGGACCGGAACCCCGGGGACAAGGACGCGGAGGATCGATTCAAGGAGGCGGCCGAGGCCTACGAGGTCCTGCGGGACCAGGAGAAGCGACAGATCTACGACCGGTACGGCCACGAGGGTCTGGAAGGCACCGGGTTCCAGGGATTCAGCGGGTTCGAGGACATTTTCTCGAGCTTCGGGGACATCTTCGAGGACTTCTTCGGCTTCGGATCCCGCCGGCGCGGTCAAAGGCGCTCCAGACAGGGCAACAGCCTCCGCTACGATCTGGAGATCACCCTGGAAGAGGCCTTCAGCGGCAAAGAGGAAGAGATCGTCTTTCAGAAAGAGGAGCTGTGCGATCAATGCTCGGGCTCCGGGGTCAAGCCGGGAAGCGAGCCCCAGGTGTGTACGACCTGCCAGGGGCGCGGGCAGGTGGTGCGTTCACAGGGGTTTTTTCAGATCAGCACGCCCTGCCCGACCTGTCGAGGCGAGGGGCGGATCATCACGGATCCCTGCGAGGCCTGTCGCGGCGAGGGCCGCGTTCGGGCGGAGCGCAAGATCACCCTGAAGATCCCCCCCGGCGTGGATCACGGCTCTCAGCTCCGGCTTCGAGGAGAAGGCGAACCCGGCGAGCACGGCGGTCCGGCCGGTGATCTGTTCGTGGTGATCCACGTGCGCAAACACGAGTTTTTCACCCGGGAAGGAGAGCATCTCTTCTGCGAGATCCCCATCTCCTTTGTTCAGGCCGCTCTCGGGGGCCAGGTGGAAATTCCGATGCTCGGGGACGACCCCCCGGAAGAGCTGGAGATCCCCAAAGGCACCCAACCCGGCGACGTGCTCACGGTTCACAGCGGAGGCATGCCGGCCCTTC
Organism: uncultured Desulfobacterales bacterium; assembly: GCA_964475045.1. Lineage (GTDB taxonomy): Bacteria > Desulfobacterota > DSM-4660 > Desulfatiglandales > HGW-15 > JAIPEI01. The sequence goes on from CAYYVD010000170.1 coordinate 6,565, forward strand.
GAAGCCAAAGACGGGGAGATCTGTACGTCAAGATGAACGTGAAGATCCCCAAGCGTCTCAGCCAGCGGCAGAAGGAGCTGCTGCAGGAATTTGCTGAGATCGACGGTGAAAAGGTCACCCAGAAGGCCAAAAGCTTTTGGAAAAAAATCACCCAGTGATGGACTTCCCTGGGACCCCCGGTGGTACTCTGAACCCCGGCGGAGGTCGAAATCAGATGGACCGGAGGATGGACAGGAAGACATGCTGAGCGAGAAAAAACTGGACAGCTTTCGAAAGCTGTTGAACGAACGGCTGAACGAGCTCGTCGAGCAGGCCTACGAAACAGTCGACGACATGAGCGATTACAAGGAGAACCTTCCGGATCCGTCCGACCGGGCCACGCTCGAGTCGGACCGGAACTTCACCCTCAGAATCCGGGATCGTGAGCGGAAACTGATCGGAAAGATCAAGGATGCCATCGAGCGGATCGAAAACGGCACCTACGGGATCTGTGAAGAATGCGGGGAGGACATTTCCGAGAAGCGGCTGCGGGCCCGCCCGGTCACAACGCTCTGCATCGACTGCAAGAAGAAGCAGGAAACCGACGAAAGGATCAGGGGGGTGTGACGCCTCCGGTTCCCTGCCCGGGGTCTTTGGCCTTCAGCCCGCCTGACTCGACCACTGGACAATTCTTCGCGCCAAAGGCCCTGAACCGGCCTTTCCATGTCGAAACCTCTTGATCGGGTAGGGCCCGTTCCACATGTCCGGCACCCAAAACAGCGGAAAGCCCGTTCCTCGTCCCGAAGACGAACATCCCGAGGTCATCACGACCCACATCAACGCGGACTTCGACGCCCTTGCCTCCATGCTGGCCGCCAGCAAGCTCTATCCGGAGGCCGCGCTGGTGTTTCCGGGAAGCCAGGAAAAGGGACTCCGGAACTTTTTCATCCACACCGCATCCTATGTCTTCAACTCCACCAAAATCCGTCGTGTGGATCTGGCCGCCGTGCGCAGGCTGATCCTCGTGGACACCCGGCAGCGAAGCCGCATCGGGAAGTTCGCGGACATCGTGGAGCGCAAGGACGTGGAGGTGCACATCTACGACCATCATCCCGACTCCGATGACGACGTGCACGGGGACGTGGAGCTGGTGAGGGAGGTGGGGGCCGCGACGTCCCTGCTCACCCAGGTGCTTCGGGAACGGGGCATCGACGTCACTCCGGACGAGGCCTCCATCATGTGCCTGGGCATCCATGAGGACACGGGCTCCTTCACCTTCTCCTCGACCCGGGCCGAGGACTATCGGGCCGCGGCCTGGCTCACCGAACAAGGAGCGGACCACAACCTGATCGCCGACCTGCTCACCCGGGAGCTCACGGCGGAGCAGGTCCACCTGCTGAACGACCTGATGCAGGAGGCCCACACCCACGTGATCAACGGGGTGGAGATCGTGGTCTCGGAGGTCATTCGGGACGACTATGTGGGGGACTTCGCCCTGCTCGTCCACAAGTACATGGACATGGAGAACCTGGACGTGATCTTCGCCCTCGCCCAGATGGAGGACAAGATCTATCTGGTGGCTCGAAGCCGGATCGACGACGTGAACGCCGCCGAGGTCGCACTGACCTTCGGCGGCGGCGGCCATCCCCAGGCCGCCTCGGCCACCATCAAGAACAAGACCCTGATCCAGGCCAAACGGTCCCTGCTCGCGCTGCTTCGAAGCCGGGTCAACCCGCGGAAAACGGCCCGGGACATCATGGCCTCCCCGGTGATTCAAATCGAACCCGAGGCGCGCATTCAGGACGCGGCCATCTCCATGACCCGCTACAACATCAATGTGCTCCTGGTGACCGGGGACGACGGGCGGATTCAGGGCTACGTCACCCGCCAGGTGATCGAAAAGGCGGTGTTCTTCCACCTGGGGGACCTCCCGGTCCGTGAGTACATGAACATCGAGTACTCCACCGTGGGCCCTGAGGCCACCCTGCAGGAAGTGCAGGACCTCATCATCAAGAACCGGCTCCGCATCCTCCCCGTGGTCGAGGACGGCGTGGTGATCGGGGTGATCACACGGACCGATCTCCTCAACATCCTGGTGGGCGAGCCCGTGCTTCGGGATTTCACCTATGAGTCCAGACACGCCTCCCAGTTCATCCGCAAGAAGAACATGTCGTCCATGCTCAAGGAGCGGCTTCCGAGAAAGGTGCTGCGGGACCTGAAGGAGTTCGGACGGATCGCGGACCTGCTGGGGTACAACGTCTATCTGGTGGGGGGGCTGGTCCGGGACGTCTTCCTTCAGCAAGAGAACCTGGACGTGGACCTGGTGGTGGAGGGGGACGGCATCGCTTTTGCCCAGGCCTTCGCCGAGCACCACGAGGAGGTGCGTGTGCGTCCCCACCGCAAGTTCGGCACGGCCGTGGTGGTGTTTCCGGACGGGTTCAAGGTGGATGTGGCCACGGCGAGGATCGAGTACTACGAGTCTCCGGCGGCTCCCCCCATCGTGGAGACCAGCTCTCTGAAGCAGGACCTCTCCCGCCGGGACTTCACCATGAACACACTCGCCGTGAAGCTGAACCCCCGGCACTTCGGCACCCTGGTGGACTACTTCGGCGCTCAGAAGGACATCAAGGAGCGGGTGATCCGGGTCCTCCACAACCTGAGCTTCGTGGAGGACCCGACGCGGGTCCTTCGGGCCATTCGCTTCGAGCAACGCTTCGGGTTCAAGATCGGCAAGCTCACCCTCTCACTGATGAAGAACGCCGTGTCCATCAACACCTTCAAGGACATGTCGGGCAGGCGCATCTTCCTGGAGCTCAAGCTGCTGCTCCTGGGAGGCCGGCCCCTGCAGGCCGTCGAGAGGATGGACGCCTTCGGCCTGCTGCCGGTGATCCACCCCCGGATTGAGTTCAACGACGAGCTCCGCTCCCTGCTTCACGAGGTGGAGGCGGTGCTCTCCTGGTACGACCGCCTGTACCTCGAGGAACCCTACGCACCCTGGAAGGTGTACTGGCTCGGGCTCACCTCCCAGCTGGACGCCTCCTCCCTGGTGACGCTGGCGGAATCCGCCCAGATGTCCGAGCAGGAAGGTCTCGACCTGGTGCATCAGCGACGGTTCGCCCGTCAGGCCCTGGATCACCTCTTCCGGCTGGAAGACGAGAACCTCTTCGGCATCTACAACCTGCTCTCGGGCTACGACACGGAGATGGTCCTCTTCCTGATGGCCAAGGCGAACAACAAGCGGATCAAACGCCAGATCTCCCTCTTCTTTACGAAGCTTCGCAGCACGAAGATACACCTGCGCGGGCGGGACCTCAAGGAGCTCGGGCTCCCGCCGGGACCCGTCTACCGGGAGATCCTGGACCGCCTGCTGGAGGCCCGCATGAACGGGCGGATTCAAACCAGGGACCAGGAGCTGCGCTTCGTGCTCGAGAAGTACGCCGACCTCCTCAGAGGCGTCCCCGGCACCGAGCCTCCCAGAGAAAAATCTTGAACTATTCATGGTTTTTCATAACATGGGTGCTTTTGTGAACCATGAGCTCCTCTAGGTCGATCTCGGGTCCAAACGCTCCTGACCAGGCTCTCGTTTCTGCCCACCCTCGAGGATGAAAAATGGATGCTCACGGTAAAGAACGGCCAGGGTTCAAGGGGACGACAGTCCAAGAGAGACGCCATGCACTCGAGCGTCCTCTGTGCCGATGGCCGCTCGTGACGAAACCGTAAACGGAGGAAACCAGGCAGATGAAGCGGAAGCGAATCGTCAGCGGCATGCGACCCACCGGAAGGATGCACCTCGGACATGTCCACGGAGCCCTGGAGAACTGGAAGAATCTCACCAAGGACTACGAGTGCTTCTACTTCATCGCCGACTGGCACGCGCTCACCAGCGATTATGCCGACACGAGCGACATCCGCAGGAATGCCCACGAGATCATCATCGACTGGATCGCCGTGGGTCTGGACCCGGATGTGGCCACCTTCTTCGTGCAGTCCCAGATTCTCGAGCACGCCGAGCTTCACCTGGTCTTCTCCATGATCACCCCCCTGTCCTGGCTCGAGCGCAACCCCACCTACAAGGAGCAGCTGCGCGAGCTGACCCAGAAGGACCTCTACACCTACGGT
>CAYYVD010000171.1:0-4757 GCA_964475045.1 uncultured Desulfobacterales bacterium
GTGAACGGCGACATGAACCGCAAGTTCGCCAAGGAGGACGAGCCGGACACCATGGAGGACCGGATCGTGCGGATCCTCAAGGAGCTCATCCGCGAGAGCGACTACCTCCTGAACCTCCACGACGGATCCGGCTACTACCATCCCACCTACATCAACAAGTGGCGGAACCCCATGCGGTTCGGGCAGTCCATCATCGCGGACTGCGAGACCTATCAGGTACCCGGCACGGACCGGATCATTCGTCTCGGAGACATGGCCCGGCAGGTGATCGAGGCCGTGAACCCGCAGATCGAGAACGAGCTGCACCGGTTCCACTTCATGAACACGCGCACCGCCGACAAGGGGAGCCCCCACCAGGAGCAACGCATGTCGGCCACCTATTATGCGCTCACCAAGCACCACATTCCGGCCTTCGGAGTGGAGACCTCCAAGTTTCTCCCCTCGGTGGATTTGAAGGTCCGCTATCACAACCTGATCATCAATGCCTTCAAGCGGATGTTCGGCATTGTTCCCGAGTCACCGGGCCTCGTCCTCGACCCGCCGGTGCTCAAGTATCTCGTCGTCTCCGTCAACGGACGCATCCCCATCGTGGTCAAGGACGGAGAGGCCCTGGAGCTCTCCCCGGGGGACCGGATCCACGTGAGCCACGTGGAGGCCAACTACGAGCGGGGCCTGAGCCTGGACATCCTGGGGGCCGGAGACCTGAACGATTTCCGCAAGGACTTCCACATCGTTCGAAACACGAGCATCATCGTTCGAAAGGACAACCACACCTTTGCCGAGATCCCGGTGAGGCTGGCCGCCAAGCCGTCCACAAAGGACACGAAGCGGCCTTCGGCCTCGACCCGGCCGGCCCGGCCCGATGCAGAACGCTTGGACGGCTTCGTGGTGGAGGCCCGGGGCGCCCGCCGCCTCGTGAAGAACGGGGAGACCCTGGAGCTCGTCCGCGGAGACACGCTCAAGATCCTGGACATCCTGCCCTCCTGGGGTCCCGAGCGGGTGACCGTGAACTTCAAGGGCTTTGTGGGCAACCGCAAGAACAACACCGGAGAAGATCGCGGCTATCTGATCCCCACGGGCGAGGAGAGCACCCTCATGCAGCGCTACGCCCTGAACAAGGAGGCATCCCTCTACGAAGTCCTCGCCACCCGCAGGACCGACGAGAAGGTCATCGGTCGCATGCTGGTGAGGCTTCTGCCACCCTAGCTGCGCTTTCTGCTTCTGCGCCTGGACGGCCGGAGGATCGTGGGGCTCGAGCCGGGGGACAACCTGTCGCTGGCCGGGGTCAAGCACATCTGCCTGGAGGGAGTCCACACGAATCTGTTTCAAGCGGATCGGGTCTGCCTGCGGATCAACGGGCGCACCCTGCGGGTGGGAGAGCGCGTCCTGCTGGCCGACCTGCAGGGCACTCGAAAGACGCTGGGGCCGGCGGACGTGATCTGGAACGACTCGTCGGTGTTGGGACAGGTCTATCTTACGGCCGATCGGTGACTTTCCCCTGGAAGGCTGTCACAAAAAACACGCAATTTTTCGCACACCGAGTAGGCCCCGGCCCCCGGAGCCGGCCGTTCCCCTGCTGGGTTGCGGGCGTCGGCGCGCCTCAGGACGTCGTCTCTTCCGGGTTGCTGTCCGCGATGCCCAGGTTCAGGACATCCTCCCAGGGGTCGCACTGCTCCACGGTCACCCGAATGCGTCGTCCGGGTTCCAGGTCCTGCCCGTTCTTGCGTTTCAAATCCGCAAACAGGAGAACATCCGTGAGCAGCAGCCGGTGCCGGCTGCGGGTGGACCAGAGCACCATGGCCTCGATCGGCCGCCCTCGAAGCGAACGAAGGGCCTTGAGCGTCCAGTACCGGGAGCGGTTCCTTCGAACAGCGGCCAGGTCCTTGAGACTCGCCTCGACCGCAACGCGGACCTCCTCCAAGGCGTCCCTGTCGTAGGGAACGGGTTCTCCCAGAAGGGTGCTGCGAATCTGGCGCTGGGTCACCAGGTCCAGGTATCGCCGGATCGGAGAGGTGACGTTCGTGTAAACGTCCAGCCCGAGCCCGGAGTGGGGGCTCGGGTCCGTGTCGATCATCATGGGCTGGAGCTTGCGCCGCTGCATGAAGACGAAAAAGAGGGGGTCCATCTCGCGTTGGTTCAAACGCTCGGTGGGTTCGTCCTGCCCGCGATAGAGGACCGGAACCCCTCGCTCCCGGCAGAACCGGGCGGCGAGCCAGTTGTAGAGAATCATGAACTCCGCCACCAGCACGCGCGCGGGCGAGTCCTGCTCGACCAGTCGGATGGAAACCCCGCATTCCCCGTCCACCTCGATGACCACCTCGGGGGTCGAGAGCACCAGGGCCCCCTGCTCGACCCTCGTCCGCTGAAAGGCCGTGGCGAGCCGGTGCATTCGACCCAGCAGCGCGTCCTCCTCGTATCGCCGGTTGACCTCCTCGTAGGTGAGCTGGTGCCGGACCCGAATCAGGCTCAGGGCAAAGCGCGAGGCCAGAATCTCCCCCTGATCGTTGATGCGGCAGACCAGGCTGACGGCCGGCCGGTCGCAGCCCTCCCGCAGGCTCAGGGTGTCCTGGGACAGGGCGGGAGGGATCATGGGAATCTGCCTTCGCGGCAGGTAGAGGGACGAGCCCCGCTGGAAGGCCTCGCGGTCCACGGGCGAGTCCTGCGGCACGAACCCGGCCACGTCGGCGATGTGCACACCGATCTCGTACCCGTCCTCGACGGCCTCGAGGCTCAGCGCGTCGTCGAAGTCCCGGGTGAAAGGCCCATCGATGGTTACGGTCTCCAGGTGCCTCAGATCTTCCAGCCGTTCCGTCTCGATGGGGCGGTCCTTCAGGTCCTCCGAGGCCTCGAGCACGGCCCTGTCGAACTCCGTTCGCACACCCAGGCGCAGGAGGTCCAGGTCCTCGTCCTCCTCCCAGACCCCGAGCCTGACCAGGAGCCTTCTGGCTCCCCGGGGCTCCGGACGGCCCGCCCGGGACAGCAGCTCCCGTGCCCGCTTGTAGTCCGCGAAATCGCTGCCGTAGAGGGCCAGGGAGACCAGGAGCCTCACCACCTCGTCCGCGCACTCCGGCCGCTCCGCGTCCTCGCCGTCCAGACAGCGGCACAGCCACTCCGAGCCCTGGCTCAGAAACCGTTCCCAGCGCTCCTCCTCCTCGCGCTGCCGGACGATCTCCTCGATGCGCTGAGGGGCGTTGGGCTGGAACCGTCCGTCCTTGAGCTTGAAGTGGAGCTTGTCCTCGAACAGGGCCCGCACCACGGCGGAGACGTGGTCGTCCTCCACACCCTCGCCAAAGGTCAGCTCGGCCAGATCCCCGTAGCCGAAGCTGTCCTTCTCGTCATGTATGAGCTCCCAGAGCTCGTGGACCCTGACCTCCCGGGCCAGGGCCTCCCGGCGCTCCTCGGCCTGTCTCAACGCGGCGAGCAGCTTTTCCCGGGGCAGAGACGGGTCGATCAGGGGGCGCCGGGAGACCAGGAGCACCCGCTTGCTCGACACGTTCACCTCCCGGTTCTGGAGGTTGAGCAGGTGCAGGCGTCCATTGCGCTCCTCCAGGCAGAGGGTGCAGACGAACCGGCCTTGATCGATGTACTCAACCGTGCTTCCCTGGGTCATGGCGTCCGGAGGTCAATAGGCGATGCTCCGCTGAATCGCCGATGGGACGAAAACGGAGCGAAGACGTTCAAACGCATCGGTAGGCGCTGTACCTATCAAGGGAGCTTCCGGATGTCAACCAACCCCGGCCCGGCCCTGGAGCGTGGATCCCGGCTCAGCCCTTGACTTCCCCGGGATCCTCGGCTACTGCTCCAGAGAAGCGCCCATGATTTGTCTGTGTTATTTGAAGGTTAGTGACTTACTCCTGAAAAGGCGTCACAAAAAACAAGAAGTTTTCACACACCGAGAAGGCGTGAGATCGGAGCTTTCCAGAGCGGAAAACAGCGGGAGGCCTTCGCTTTTGTGGCCGTCAGTCCGCCTTGGGCAAAGCCGGCGCGCCCTCGCATACACGGGCACTGTCCGATCGGAGGAAACCATGAACCGAGCCGTCCCCTTTTGGGCCTTGGCGGTGGGCCTCTGGGTCCTGCTGCAGCCGGCCTTCGGTCGAGCCGGGCAAATCGTCCTGGACAGCGAAAAGCAGATGGCCTTTGCCAGGCACTACATGGAGCAGGAGATATACGACCGCGCCGCCCAGGAGCTCGAGCGATTGACCTACTTCTTTCCAGAGGATCCGCAAGTCCCCGAGGCACGCTACATGACCGGATGGTGCTACCTGAAGCAGCGGCGTTTCGAGCGTGCGCGCCAGATCCTCTGGGGGGTCCACGAGTCCTATCGTGACCGAGACCTGGGCGGACGGGCCCTGTACCTCATCGGTGAGTCATACCGGCTGCAGGGAATCGGCCGGGAGGCGGCCTACTACTTCGACCGCGTCCTGGCCGAGTACCCCGACACGCCGAGCGCCGACGAGGCCCGATACCGCCTGGGGTGGGTGCGCATGGAGGCGGGGGAGTGGCGCGAGGCTTCGAGATCGTTCTCCCGCGTGGACGAGGCCAGCCCGCTGCGGGCGGTGGCCCAGGACCTGGCCGACCGTTCCCTGGAGGGGCTCTCCCTGTCCGCCAAGTCCCCCGCCGCCGCCGGGGTCATGGCCGGCGTGCTCCCCGGCCTGGGGCACGCCTACTCCGGCCGTTACCACGACGCCGTGGTCTCCTTCCTCATCAACGGCGCCTTTACCCTGGCCGCCATCGAGGCCTTCGACCGCGACCAGAAC
>CAYYVD010000171.1:4767-10536 GCA_964475045.1 uncultured Desulfobacterales bacterium
GAACGTGCTGGGCGGGGTCCTTGGTTTTCTGGAGCTGGGCTTTTACAGCGGGAACATCTACAGCGCCGTCAACAGCGCCCACCGGCACAACGAGAACGCCCGAAAGTCCTTCCTCGAGAGCCTTCCCGGTCGGCTGGGGGTCTCCACCTCGGGAGAAAACCTCGGGCTGGGGCTTCGGTTCCGGTTCTGAAGTCGTTCCCGCCCAAATTGCAAACACCGGTGCACTCTGATATGCTGCCGCAGGATCGCGTGTTGCAAACCCGACAGGATGGATATCGTCGATGGAAAAGGACGTTTACCGAAGACACCTGGCCGAGCTGAGGAAGCGGCTGGACAAGCGGGCCCCGGACACCCTCTGGGTGGTGCGGCCCGAGAACCGCCGCTATCTCTCGGGATATCAGGCCGACGACGGGCAGCTCGACGAGACCGCGGGCTACCTCCTCATCACCCGGGACCACGCCTTGCTGGTCACGGACTCCCGCTACACCACCGAGGCCGAGAGCCAGGTTGTGGATCACGATGTGATCACCGTGAGTCAGGACTTCGTGGAGAGCCTGCCGGACCTCCTGAGACGCCTCGGGACCCGGGTGCTGGGCTTTGATCCGGACTACCTGATCTGGGGGCTTCACCGGAGGGTGTCCCGGACCCTCAAGGCCATGAAGGAGCCTGTGCGGCTGCAGCCCGTCCGGGGGCTCGTCGAGCGTATGCGCGAGGTCAAGGAGCCCGAGGAGATCGAGGCCATGCAGCGGGCCTCGGATGTGATGGGCGCGGTGCTCGACGAGGTGATTCCCGGAATGCGGGCGGGCCGCACGGAGAAGGAGATCGCCTGGGAGATCATGGGGCTTGCCCGGGAGGGCGGGGCCGAGGGCATGGCCTTTGACCCCATCGTGGCCTCCGGTCCCAACGGAGCCCTCCCCCACGCGGTGCCCTCGAATCGGGTGCTGCGCCTTGGCGAGCCGGTGGTGGTGGACGTGGGGGTGCGCATCGACGGGTACTGCTGTGACCTGACAAGGACGGTGTTTCCGGAAAGCTCCGAGCCCGAGGAGCCGTTCCGCACCGTCTACGAGACCGTTCGCAGGGCCCAGCTCGCCGCCCTGGAGACCATCCGCCCCGGGGTCGAGACCACCCATGCGGACGGGACGGCCAGGAAGGTGATCCGACAGGCCGGGTACGGCGGGTACTTCGGCCACTCTCTGGGGCACGGCGTGGGTTTGGCCGCCCACGAAAAACCCCGCCTCTCGGCGCGAAAGCCTGTGAAGCTCCGCCGGGGGCACGTGGTGACCGTGGAGCCGGGCATCTACCTCCCCGGCAAAGGCGGGGTTCGGCTCGAGGAGATGGTCCTCGTGGAGAGCACGGGCCCTCGAATCCTGACGCGGACGGACCACTTCCTCGACCTCTGATCCACCGCCTGTTCCGGGGGCACGGCATGGGTATGAGCACCTCCGATCGTCTGCTGGACCAGTTTGTCGCCCACCTTCGCGTGGAGCGGGGGCTCGCCGACAACACCATTGAGAGCTACAGCCGGGATCTGGTGTCGTTTCTGTCGTTTCTGGAGGAGCTCGGCCGGGCGCCGGAGGAGGCGAGCCGGGAGGACATCGCCGGCTACATGGGGCGTCTTCACGAAAGGCTCTCGGTGCGGAGCGCCGCCAGGGGCCTCTCCGCGATCCGCATGTTCTACCGGTTCCTGGTCTCGGAGGGCAGGGTCGATACGAGCCCGGCCCGGCTCGTCGAAACCCCCAAGCTGCCGAGGCGCCTTCCCGAGATCCTGAGCCCGGACGAGGTGGATCGCCTTCTGGCCCAGCCCGACCCCAGCCTGCCTGCCGGATCGAGGGATCGGGCCATGCTGGAGCTCCTGTATGCGACCGGCCTGCGGGTCTCGGAGCTCACGGGCCTGCGGCTCCAGAACGTGAATCTCGAGGCCGGCTTCGTCCGTACGGTCGGAAAAGGGTCCAAGGAACGTGTGGTTCCCATGGGAGAGAAGGCCCGGGATGCGCTTCGCGCGTTCATCGCAGGAGGCCGCAACGCCCTGCTGGGCAGCCGGACCTCGTCCTACCTGTTCGCCAACCGCCGGGGCGCTCCCCTCACCCGGCAGGGGTTCTGGAAGCTCCTCAAGCGTTACGGCCGGGCGGCCGGCATTCGAAGGACCATCACCCCGCACGGCCTGCGGCACGCCTTTGCAAGCCACCTGCTGGAAGGCGGGGCGGACCTGCGGTCCGTTCAACTCATGCTGGGGCACGAGGACATCAGCACCACCCAGATCTACACCCACGTGACCCGGGAGCGGCTGAAGCGGATTCACGAAAAGCACAACCCCCGGCCGTGAGGTCCGGGATGCACGAGACGGCCCTTCGTCGAGACCCAGACCATGGCCAGAATCATCGACTTGGAACAGCGGCGGAGTCGGCCGCCGGACAACCTGATCACGTCCCGGCCGCTGGAGTTCCGGCGGGCCTGCTGGGACAACAGCGAGTTCGTATTGATGAGGCGCCCCCTCTCAGAAGAACTGGAGAAGCGCCGCGGGGAGAACCTGAGGGAGGGACGTCCCGGGGTCCCCAGCCTCCCGGTTCACTTCGTCCTGCGGGGAAGCATGTCCTACACGGCCCGGGGGCTTTACCTGCACAAGGAAAACGAAACGAGCATGCGCGAGGTCTACTACCTCGCCGGCCTCGTGGACTGCATGATCAACCAGGTCAGCCGCCTCTTGCGGACCGACGCCATCCGTGATCTGTATCGGAAGATCTCCACCCTCAAGCAGACCCTGAATGTGAACTGGTACGGCCCCATCGATCAGGTCCTTTTTCCCATCGACACCCACCTGTTCAACTTCGACGAGTACCGCCGGTACCTGGCCGCGGCGGAGACCCTAAAGCAGCTCTACAGCGTCATCCGGGGCGGGGTGGCGGACATGTTCGCCGTCCTGGCGTCCGAGTACGTGTTTTACACGCCGGGCATGGGGGAGAGCCATGGACGATGAAGGGTGCAGCGCGGAGATCGAGCGCCTTCGCGCCGAGGTGGCCCGTCTGAACGGTGAGCTCGAGGGGATTCACATCCAGAACCTCTTTCTGAGCAACGTGTTCGACGGGATCAGCGAGGAGATCCTGGTGCTCGACCAGGAGTTCACGGTTCGGGACATCAACCGGGTCATGCTCGAGCGCTACGGCCTGGAGAAGCAGGAGGCGCTCGGCCGAAAGTGCTTCGAGCTCAAGGAGTCGTGCGGGGCCCCCTGCCACATGGGAAACCGAACGGCCTGTCCTCTCAGGCGGGCGGTGGAGACGGAAACCCGCGTGGAAACGAGATTCCGGCACACCGATCCAGGCGGACGGCTTCGAGAGCTTTCCCTCATCATGTACCCCATTGCGGTCCCCGGGGAGGAGAGCCGGATCCGCTACTTTCTGGAGATCGCCCGGGACGAGACCCGTTACCGGTGCCTGATCGAGCAACTTCGGAACTCGCAGAGGCGGTTCCGTTCCATCCTGGACACGGCCACCAACGCCATTCTGAGCATCGACGAAAGCCACTGCATCACCCTGTTCAACAACGCCGCGGAACGGATCTTCGGCTACTCGCGCGACGAGGTCCTGGGCGAGGATCTGGGCATCCTGATCCCCCCCAAGTACGGAGACCACAGCGGGTACGTGAAGCGGTTCCTGGAGCAGCGGGAGGGCTCCCTCGTCGGCCGGACCATCAGCCTCACGGCCCTCCGTAAGAGCGGGGAGGAGTTCCCCATCGAGCTCAGCCTCAGCTTCCTGGAGATGGAGTCGGGCATCACCATCACAGCGATCATTCGAGACATCACCGAGCGCAAGCGCCTGGAGAAAATGCTCCTTCAGTCCGAGCGGCTCGCCGCCGTAGGAGAAGCCGTGGCACACGTGGTCCACGAGCTCAAGAACCCGCTCATGATCATCGGGGGGTTCACGAACCAGATTCAGAACAGCATCGAGGACGAGCGGCTTCACCAGAAGCTGGGCATGATCATCGAGGAGGTGGAGCGGGTGGAGCGTCTCGTGGGCGAGCTGGGCGACTTCACCAAGGAGTACCGGCTCGTCCTCCGCCAGGCAGATGTGAACTCGGTCCTGCAGGACGTGGTCAAGTTCATGCGCGCGGCCTATTCGCCGGACCAATACCTGTTTGTCGAGTCCCTGGATCCGGACCTGGGGGAGATCGCCTGCGATCCGGACAAGCTCAAGCAGGTGTTCATCAACGTCATCACCAACGGGATCGAGGCCATGAGCCGGGGCGGCGTCATCATCCTTCAGTCCGAACGGCTCCCCCACGGAATCGAGATTCGGATCAGTGACGAAGGCCGAGGCATCCCCGAGGCCGACCTACAGCACATCTTCGAGCCGTTCTTCACCACCCGGGAGAGAGGCTCGGGCCTGGGCCTGGCCATCTCCTACAAGATCATCCAGGCCCACGGCGGCGAGATCACCGCCTGGAACCGGCCCGAAAGGGGCGCCCTCTTCGTCATTCGACTTCCTCGCACCTGAATCCGGCTTTTTTCAAAATAGGGGTTGACGGACCCCGAAAGCTTTGCTATCTTAATTTTTTCTGACGCGGGGTGGAGCAGTCAGGTAGCTCGTCGGGCTCATAACCCGAAGGTCGGTGGTTCGAATCCGCCCCCCGCTACCAACAAATTCAAGGGCTTACGGGAATTCCCCGTAGGCCCTTTTTACTGCGTGGGCCTCATTTGGGCCTCGTTTTTCACGTCAACGACATTTTCAGTCATATCCGCCAAGACGGGCTCGGTCTCTTTCTCATCCGAAAATGATGCCTCATAGGCCCGCATGAAGGCCGCTCCATCATTCCTCGTCGTCCTGGGAATCCACGAGTAATACTTCGTGAAGATCATCTGCAGGGAACTGTGCCCGAGCATGTTCTGGATCCACCCGATGTTCTCTCCCTCGGACAGCATGAGCGTCGCAAAGGTATGCCGGGTCTGCATCAGAGGCCGATACTTCACGCCGGCCTTGTCGAGCGCCCGCGTCCAAATGACCTTGCGCACATGGTCCGGATTGAGGGGATGACCGGTGTTGTCCAGAAACACATACAGGGACTTCCCTCGAGCCTTTTCCTTCTGGTCTCTCAGGGCCTCCATCACCGGTGGGAGCAGGTCGATATCCCGAACCGATTTCTTGGTCTTGGGTCGCCCTTCCTCACCGTAGACCAGGGTCTCACGAATGCGAGCAATCCCACGGTCCAGATCTACGTTGTGCCACTTCAAGGCAGCCAGCTCCCCGAACCGAAGGCCGGTGAAGAAGAGCGTGATCATGCAGTTCCGGTAATGCGGATCCACGGCATCGACAACCTTGTGTACCTCCTCGAGGGACAGCGGATGAATGGAGGGATCGTCCGCCCTGAGATTGTCCACCTTCAGCATGACATTGTCTTCTATGATGCCTTCCTTGAACGCCATCGAAAACACAGACCTCATGGGGACCAGGATGTTGTTGGTCCTCTTGGGGCTGCGATTCAGATCCGCCTTGAACTCCTCGATCTCGAGGTATGAGATGCCCCGAATAGGCCGGTTTCCAAAGCGTGGCAGGACGTGAAGGTTCATCGAGCTCCGGTAATCCCGCATGGAGGATCCCTTGATCTGAGCCGTCTTGATCTTGGCCCATCTCTCGGCAACCTCGCCGAACAGAGGCCCAAGATCGACTTCCGGCTCTTCCCATTTTTCCTGAGGCGGTTCGATGCTTCCGTAGAAGTCGAGGTTTCTCAGATGCTCATCCCTTTTCCGCCGGGCTTCCGTCACGGATGTAGAAAGGGTCT
>CAYYVD010000172.1:0-10531 GCA_964475045.1 uncultured Desulfobacterales bacterium
GCGCTGAAGGCCTCGTCCATGAGCATGATGTCCGCGTCGAGGGCCAGCGCCCGGGCCAGACCCACCCGCTGCTGCATGCCGCCGGAGAGCTGATCGGGCATGGATCCCTCCCACCCTTTCAGCCCCACCTGCTCCAATGCCTTCATGGCGGCCTCCCGGCGCGCCTCCGTGCCGACACCCTGAACCTCCAGACCGTACTCCACGTTCCGGACCACGCTGCGGTGGGGGAAGAGCGCGAAGTTCTGAAACACCATGCCGAAGTGCTTCTGCCGGAAGTCGCGAAGTGCCCGCTTGCTCAACCGGGTCACGTCCTCGTTGTTGACCAGGACCCGTCCGGCCGTGGGCTCGATCAGGCGGTTCAGGCAGCGCACGAGCGTGGACTTGCCGCTCCCGGAAAGCCCCATCACCACCAGGATCTCCCCAGCGCTCACTGCAAAGCTGGCGTCCACGACCCCCACGCCGTGGCCGGTTTCTTCCAAGATGTCTTCGTTCCTTCGGCCCTCCTGGATCATTCGCATGACCGTCTCGGGATGGGGGCCGAAGATCTTGAAAAGCCCTTCAACAACGATCTTTTCCATCGTTTCCTTTCATGGTTCGACCCATCCTCGAACCAAGCCGGCCTCCACCGGGGCGGGCCCCGGCGCAGGGCAAGGCCTCTGGATCTTCTCGAGCACGGTGGTTTTTCCCTGTCGTGTATGCTCCATGATACTTTGAGCTGAAAATGTTGTCAAACCGAACCTTCAGACCGCCGGCTTGCCCAAACCGCCTTACCGGGGCAGGCTGGCGGCCTGGAGAGGGCCGAGCCCGTAGAAGTGCACAGAAGGGGCGTGGGAGGAACCGTATGGAGCACAAGACCGGGCACAAGGGCACGGAAGCGTGCGGCGCCCCTTGGGACGAAACCTGCGATGTGCTGGTGGTGGGCAGCGGAACCGGACCCGCCTCGTACACCTCCTCACGGACGCCGAAGGACGGGTCCGAGGCGCGCAGATTCGCTCCGGCTACCGCCATCCCGACGAGGGCTCGGGTGCTCTAAAACGGGTGGGCGTGAGACAGGCCGTGGTGCTGGCCGCCGGCGTGTTCGCCCGCGACGTGCCCTTCCGGTCGGCCCAGGATCCGCGGCTGGACGCCTCCGTGGACGCCACCACCAAGCCCTCCGCCACCGGGAAGTTCGCCGATTTCGGCAAACCGATCCGGGGCCGGGCATCCTCATAACCGCCCGCAATATCACCATTTCCAAAAACCCGCTTGATCTTCCTCCGGCCTAGGAGCAAGATGGGCAGGCGTTCCGGACGTTCGAGTCGTGGAACCGCGCCGCCCAGAGGCCCGATTGCAGGAAAGGAGCACACGTTTTGGACCTGATCGGTCTGGATCTGCACGGCCGGGTTGCGATGGTCACCCTGAACCGCCCCGAGAAGCGCAACGCCCTGAACGCCGAGATGCGTGCGGAGCTCCAGGCCGTCCTGGGCCGCATCGCGAGGGGGGACCGGGTGCGGGCGGCGGTGGTCACCGGCGCCGGCGAGGCCTTTGCCGCCGGGGCGGACATCGCCCCCATGGCCTATTACACGCCCCGGGACGCCGAGGCGGCAGCGCGTCACGGGAACGCCGTGTTCTCGGCCATCGAGTCGGCCGCCGCCCCTTTCATCGCCGCGGTCAACGGCTACGCCCTGGCCGGAGGCCTTTACCTGAGTCGCCGCGACGGACTGGATCTGGCCTCGAGGCTTTACGGAGAGGCCTATCGGACGAAGGACAGCCGTGAAGGCATTGCCGCCTATCTGGAAAAAAGGCCAGCCGTGTTCACCGGTCGTTGAGCGGCTCGCCGGACCGGCCGTGACGGGAGCAGCCGCCTCCCGGACAGGAGCGTCGATCATGCCCATGCCCCATCTGCTTCGGTACGCGCGAAGCCGCACCACATCCGTGGAGCGCATCTCGCCCGACACCCTGCAGGCCGTCTGCCGGCTGCAGGACAACCTGATGGACGCCGAGGTGACCGTCACCGTCGGGCTGCCCGACCTGGACATCCAGTCCGTTCACCCTCGAATCTACCGGGACGAACGCGGGCTCTGCTCGACGGGCCTGGACCCCCTGGAGAGCGTCTTGGGCGTCCGCATCGGCCCCGGCATGGCCAAGATCATGCAGGGGCTCGTGGGCGAGGACTTTCCCTGTCGGCAACTCGTGTTCATGGTGGAGGAGTGCTGCCACGGGGTGATCCTCTACTTCACCAAGGACGAGCTCGAGGCCGTGCCGAACGACGTGGACGAGGCCCGAAGGCACTTCGCCGGCATGATTCGCAAGAACATCCGCCTGTACAACCGGTGTGCGGCCTTCGGACCGGACAGCGCCATCACCGAGGGCATCGAGCCCCCCGCATCCACGACGCCGAGCTGACCATCGGAGGCAGGCCCCATGCTGGGATTCCAGAGAACCAAGCGCGTGAGCATCTGGACCGAAGGGCCCCAACGTCTTCTGGCCCACGGCATTCTGGACGACGACATCTACGGGCTGGAGGTCCGGGTGGTGGTGGACCCCTCCACCCGGGAGATCCGTTCCGTGGAGGGCTGGTGGAACCGCTGGACTACGCCGGACTGTCCCCTGGCGGCCGAACGGCTTCAGGACGCCGTGGGCGTGCGCATCGACCGGGAAGGTCTGGCCCGCACCCTTCAAAGATCCGTGGGGAGGGTGGGGTGCCGGCACTATGCCAACATCCTGATCGAGTGCTGCCACACGGCCCGGGAGGCCCTGGACGTCCTGCGCTACGAGCAGGCCAGGGCGCACCGGACCGAGATGACCTTTCGGGAGTTCCTCGACCCGGAGGCCTCGGGAACGAAGGGGGCCGTCGAGGCCCACGGGTCCGATCCCGCCCTCCGGTCCGTCCCGGAAGCGGTCTCGGAAGGCGGGGTGCGCATACGACCCGAGGAGCTGGACGGGCCGTTCATCGACCTCCACGTGCACACCTCGCCCGCCTCGCCGTGCAGCTCGGCCCCGGTGGACGATCTCATACGGGAAGCCGGGCGAATCGGCCTGGACGGCATCTGCCTGACCGATCACAACCACGTCTGGCGCCCCGCCGACGTGGAGGATCTCCGCCGAAAGCACGGGTTTCTGGTGCTTCGGGGCAACGAGATCACCACCGACCAGGGCGACGTGGTCGTGTTCGGCCTGGACGAAGACGTCCAGGGGATCGTTCGCCTCGAGGACCTTCGAGGCCGGGTCGTCGAGGCCGGGGGGTTCATGATCGCGGCCCACCCCTTTCGCGGCTTCCTGACCTTCGGCGTGGACAAGCTCGGCTTGACCCCGGAGAAGGCCATGGACCGGAAGCTCTTTCAGCACGTGGACGCCGTGGAGATCCTCAACGGCAAGGTCAACGAGGAGGAAAACCGATTCGCCGGCAAGGTGGGGCAGGGCCTCGGCCTGGTGCTCACCGGAGGCAGCGACGCCCACGAGGTGGAGGAGGTGGGCCAGTACGCCACGCGTTTCGCTTCGCCCATTCACGACGAGCAGGACCTGATCGAAGCCCTCAGGTCGGGGCGGACGGCCCCTGGGCCCTTTCGCACCGTGAACGGCGGCGCCTGCAGCAAGGCCCAGCGCTGAACCGCGAGTGGAGGCATCGAACCCCTTGCAACCGGATGCGGAAAAAGGAGAGACCGACATGGGAGACACCACGGGCTGGGAACCGGTCATTCGAAAGATGGAGAAGCTGCTGCGGCTGCGGTCCTTTCCGGTCGCCTTCAAGATGCTCGAGTCCAAAGAAGGCCTTCAGGACATCCCCTTCCTGAGACGGCCGGGGCACGCCATGACCCTGTGTCAGATGATCAACCTGGTGCGCAACTTCGACTGGACCGTGGGGGCGGACGTCGACAACTTCGCCCTGCCCTCCTGCCCGGCCATGCTGGGACTCCGGGAGAAGCCCCCCATCTATCAGGACGGGACCTTTCGAAGCATCGTGTGGGTCAAGAGCCGGGAGGACGGGAGGAAGTACGAAGCGGCCATCCCCCACCTTCCGGTCGGACGGTACGAAGCCGTGGCCATGGCTCCGCTGGTCTACGACCCGTTCGAGCCTGACATCGTGCTCTTCTACGCCAACCCCGCCCAGATGATCCTCATCATCAACGCCCTTCAGTTCGAAGACTACGAGGTGATGGAGTTCTTCTGCGTGGGCGAGACCTCCTGTGCGGACGCCGTTGCACGGTGCTACCTGGAGGACAAGCCCGCCCTCACCATACCCTGCTACGGCGAGCGCCGCTACGGCCACGCCCAGGACGACGAGCTGGTGATGGCCCTGCCGGCCCGGCTCGTGGGCAAGGCCCTTCGCGGTCTCGAGTCCCTCTACCGGCGGGGGGTTCGGTACCCCATCAGCTACGCGGGCGCCGAGTCGGACGTGGTCTCCGTTCTCCCCCAGGCCTACAACCGCCTCGAGTACACGGCCGGGGAGATCCGTGGGGAGGGACGGGACAACCGGCTGCTCCTCGGTGTGACCGGCGGCATCGCCAGCGGCAAGAGCACGGTGTCGACCATGCTGGAGGAGCTGGGCGCCCCCATCATCGACTTCGACCAGCTGGCCCGGGACGTGGTCGAGCCGGGTCGGCCCGCGTACGAGCAGATCGTGGCCTACTTCGGCCGCCAGGTGGTGGCCGAGGACGGGACCCTCGACCGCAAGGCCCTGTCCGATATCGTGTTCAAGGACATGGAGAGGCGAAAGAAGCTGGAGTCCTTCACCCACCCGGCCATCTTCGACCTCTTCGCCCACCAGGTGCAGGAGATCACCTCGCGGGATTCCGACGCGGTCATCCAGGTGGCCGTTCCGCTCCTCCTGGAGCTCAATCTCCAGTACATGTTTCACAAGATCCTGGTCGTGCACATCCCGGCCGAGGAGCAGGTTCGACGGCTGGCGGAACGGGACGGCATCACCCACGAAGAGGCGGCCAACATCCTGAAGGCCCAGCTCCCCATCGACGAGAAAACCGGGTACGCGGATTTTGTCATAGACAACCGCGGTTCCCTGGAGGAGACCCGCAGGCAGGTGGAGGCTCTCTGGGCACAGCTGCGGGACCTTCAGCGAAACGCCCTCGACAAGGAGCCGGCATGAGCGACCCAACCCTCGAGCTGAAGGCGGTGGACCGAATCGAGATCGTGGTTCTGGCGGACAACTATGCGGACGTGCTCCGGGAGAGCACGGATACGGTCGTCCGCCCCCCAAAGGCCCGGGGAGGCGACATCTTCCAGGACACCCTGGTGGCCGAGCACGGCCTGAGCCTCCTGGTCCGGGCCGTGCAGGGAGAGGAAACCCGGGAGGTACTGCTCGACGCAGGGTACAGCTCCGTGGGGGTGCCGCACAACCTGGACCTTCTGGGCATCTCCCTGGAGCGTGTGGAGGCCGTGGTCCTGAGCCACGGGCACATGGACCACACCGGCGCCCTTCGGGCCGTCCTGGAGCGGATTCCCGGCCGGGTCGCCCTGGTGGCCCATCCGGATGCCTTTGCCGGCCCTCGATACCTGGCCCCGCCCCAGGCCCCCCGCATGTCCTTTCCCCCGCTGGTGCGCGAGGAGGCGGCCTCGCTCGGGGCGGAGGTGCAGGAGAACGCCTCCCCGCTCCTCCTGGCCGGCGGCACGGTGCTCGTGACCGGGCAGGTGGAACGCACCACCTCTTTCGAGACCGGCATGCCCCACGCCGTGATGGAGCGGAACGGGGAACTCGTCCGGGACGAGATCCTGGACGACCAGTCCCTGGTCCTTGCCCTTCGGGACCACGGCCTGGTGGTGGTGGCCGGCTGCAGCCACGCCGGCATCGTCAACACGGTCCGCTATGCCAAGCGCCTGACCGGGGTGGACCGGGTCCACGCCGTCCTGGGGGGGTTTCACCTGGCCGGCGACCCGGACGGCAGCCTGGTGGAGAGCACCATTCGAGGCCTGGAGGAGGCCGATCCCGCTTTTCTCATGCCCATGCACTGCACGGGCTGGGAAGCGGTCCACCGCATCGCCGGGGCTTTCCCGTCCGCTTTTGCGCTCAGCACCGTGGGCACCACCATCTCGCTTCCGGCCGTGCAGGGGGTTTGAGGGACACGAGGGAAAAAGGATCTCGAAGGGGGGACCCGCCGGCGGCATGGGGAGGGATCAGAGGACGTACTCCGGAAACTCCTCGATCTCGGACATCACCTTGACGTCCCCGTCCATGGAGCCGCCTTCCTCGACCACGAGAATCCGGGTGAAGATCGCCCCTTCCACCGAGCCGCGGGCATGAATGGTCAGCTTCCTGTGTGCGACCACCGTGCCGGTGTGCCTTCCGGCCACGAACACGGTGCCCGCCTGCAGGTCCCCGACCACACGGCCGGAGGACGCGATGGTGAGCTCGGAGCAGCGGATGTTGCCCTCCACGCGCCCCTCCACCATCAGGCGTGCGTTGCTTTGGATGTCCCCGACGATGCGGGTCCCCTCCGCGACAAAGGACAGGGCGGTTGTCTTCGCCATAGGTTCCCCTGGTCGGATCTTCCGGCGGCGGATCCTCCGGCGCCGCCTGTGGGTTTTGGGCCGGTCCCCGCCCCCACCCGCGTGCCGGGGACCGGCTTCCTCCCCGGGGCTCCAACGAACCGGTCGGTCTCGGGTGACGTGCGGATGACCGCTGCTCGAGCGAGCCGGGCTCAGTAGTCCGGGGGCAGCTCCCTGAGCTCGGCCAGGGAAAAGACGGGGCCGTCCTTGCAGACGAACTTCTCGCCGATGTTACAGCGCCCGCACATGCCGATTCCGCACTTCATCCGGTTCTCCAGGGAGAGGATGATGTTCTCGGGCGGAAACCCCAACTTCTCGAGGACCGGCTGAGTGAAGCGGATCATGATGGGAGGGCCGCAAACGATGGCAATGGCGTTGCCGGCGCTCGTGATCTTCTCTTCGGTGACGGCGGGCACGAAGCCCACGTTGTACTTCCAATCCGGGTCGTCCGTGGCGTCCACGGTGATGTGCATGTCCAGGTCGTCCCGTTGTTCCCAGGCCATGAGCTCGTCCTTGTAGAGCAGCATGCCCGGGGACCGGGCGCCGTAGACCACGGTGATGTTCTCGAACCTGGAGCGGTTCTCCGGCTCCAGCATGTAGACGATGCTCGAGCGCAGGGTGGTGAAGGCGAAGCCCCCGCCGATGATCACCACGTTCTTCCCTTCCATCCGCTCCCAGGGGTACCAGTTTCCCAGAGGCCCCCGCACCCCCATCAAGTCCCCCGCCCGCATGTTGTGCAGGTGGGTGGTGACCTTTCCCACCTTGTTCACGGTAAAGGAGATGAACCCCTTCTCCGTGGGGGAGGAGGCGATGCCGATGGGAATCTCCCCCTTTCCGGCAATGGAGAGCTCCGCAAACTGGCCGGGTGTGTACGCGAACGCTTCCTCGTCCTCCGGGTTGAGAAACACGAACTTGAACGTCTTGAGGTTCCGGTCCTCGGTTTCCACGGTGATGTCGTCGATGCGAACCGGATAGGGAAGATATGGATTTTCCAATGGAGCACCCCCTGTCTCTTGGTCGTTGATCTCGGGTCTCGAGGGAAGGGAAGCCCTCGACGCGTCGACGCGGCCCTATTGCTCCGGCTCGTACGCGTTCATTTTCTCGGCGACCTCTCGAATGTCGATGTTCACTGGACAGAACTGAACGCAACGGCCGCAGCCCACGCACTGAATCCCGTTCTCATACTTGTCCACGTAGTACTTGAGCTTGTGCATGAAACGCTGGCGCACTCTCTCGAACTTCTTGCTCCTGGGGTTGTGCCCGGAGCCGTGCAGGGTGAAGAGCGGGAACATGCAGGAGTCCCAGTTACGAAGGCGATCCCCGACCATGGGCAGCGGCTGAACCTCGTCCTGGATGTCGAAGCACCAGCAGGTGGGGCACAGATAGGTACAGGTCCCGCAGTTGATGCAGGAGAAGGCCACCTCCTCCCAGAAGGGGGCGTCGTAGAGGGCGTTCACGTCCTTCTCGGGGAGCTTGTCCGTGGGGACCCGGTGGGACCCCTTTCCGGCCACCTGGCGGGTCAGCCCCTGGGCCTTCTTCCAGGACGCCTCGTCGGCCTCCCTTCCGCCGGCGGTCTTCTCGAGCAGGGTTTCCCCTTTGTCGGTCAGGGCCTGGGCCAGGTACCCGTCTCCGAGATCGTAGAGGAGCACGTCGAGCCCTTTCCGATCGAACGGACCGCTCCCCGCCGAGGCGCAGAAGCAGGTGTCGCAGGGATCGTTGCAGCCCAGCCCGACCAGGGTGATGGACTCGTAACGCTTCGCCCACCAGGGATCCCGGTAATCAGGGTTGTCGAAGTTCCTCTGAACCAGCTTGAACGCATGGGCGTCGCAGGGCCGGATCCCCACCACGGCCCTCGGGGGGATCTCCTTTTCGTCTTCCTTCAGGATGTGCGCGTCCGGCTGGTTCTCGTCCAGGGTGTACTCGAACATGCGTTCGGACTGGGGCTCGGTCAGAAATTTGGCCGACATGCGCGTGTTCTGAAAGTCGAAGTTGGGTCGGACGCCCTCCTTCAGGGCCCGGAAGTTGTGATAGTCCCCCTCTTTGACGGGGACGAACACCTCATAGGCGTCCTTCAACCCTTCAAGGACCTCGCCCCACTCATCCTTGCTGAAGATCTTGGCACTCATAGAACGTTCCTTTGCACGCAGGGTTGTTGGTACCGGTCGACCGGGACCTCACCGAATGAAGTCGTTGGGATCCTCCTTGCGGTAGACGTCCAGCGGCGGCCTGGCATCCAGGCTCAATCCCGCTTCCCAGTCGAACAGCTCGACGCAGTCCTTGTTGAGCTTCTTGGTGAACTGCCGCACGGGGATCCCCACCGGGCACACCCGCTCGCAGGCCCCACAGTCCGTGCACCGGCCCGCGCAGTGATACGCCCGCAGGAAGTGAAACGTCATGGTGTCCGTGGCATCCACGCTCTTGCCGACCCACTGGGGGTTGGACTCGTCCACGAAGCAGGTCGGGCAGTAGCAGAGGGGGCAGGCGTTCCGGCAGGCGTAGCAGCGAATGCAGGAATCGATGGCCCGCTCGAAGAAGCCCCAGCGCTTCTCAGGGTCCATCTGCTCGATCTTCTCCACGTCCTTGAAGGCCTGGACGTCCTCCTGCTCCGGAACGGCCTCGGCCACGAGCTCGTCGTACTCCACCGGGTTCCGGTGACGGCAGGTGGCGCAGTTGCGCTGGAGGAAGCGGGGCTTCTCGAAGGTCTCCTCCACCTCGGGCCCCTTGACCGTGAACAGCACGCCGCCGGGCTCCTCGACCACCTCCGTGATCTCCTTGTGCTTCACCGCCCGCTTGACGGCCCGGTGATCGATGACGCCGGTGCACGGCACCCCCACGATGTGGAGCTGGTCGCGGTCGATCTGGTTCTCGATGACGTGGGTGACGATGTTCCGCGAGTTGCACCCCGTAGCCAGGATCCCCACCTTGTCCGTTCTTCCGGTCAGGTAGTTGCACAGGTTCAGGCCGCAGTTGCTGTCCCAGTGCAGCTTGTCCACGTCGGCCGGATCGGTGATCAGGACGGGTTCGTTCATCATGGGAACGCTGCCCTTCTTGTGCCCGATGAAGGCGTCCACCGTTCCTTCCTCCAGAAGTCGTTTCGCAATGTCGCGAATCTTCTCTGTGTACTCGATCATCATGCCACCTCGGCTCTTCCCTTGATGAGATGCTTGGCGGGGCCGGCGTCCTTGACCGCTTGAATCACCTCATGGGCCACGTTGACGAACTTGGTGGCCTCGGCCGAGGAGATCCACGAAAAGTGAAGCCTTCCGGGCTCGATGCCGATGTGCTCCAACAGGTTCTTGAACAGGGCAAACTTGCGACGGGCGTAGTAATTACCTTCCAGGTAATGGCAGTCTCCGGGGTGTCACCCGGAGACCCAGACGCCGTCGGCCCCGTGCCGGAACGCCGCCAGCAGGAACTTCGGGGAGATGCGGCCGGAGCACGGCACGCGGATGACGCGGATGTTGGGGGGGTACTGGAGCCGGCTCACACCGGCCAGATCGGCGGCCCCGTACGTGCACCAGTTGCAGAAGAACGCCGTGATCTTCGGTTCCCAGTCACTCATGCTCGTCTCCTTGCTCGTTTCGTCCCGCGGGGAAGAAACCGTTTCGATGATGTCAAACGCTGCCCGTCGGGCGCGCGTCATCGGCTCGAACCGCCGAAACGGACGCCCTGGCCGGGGTCACATCTCGTCGATCATGGTCATGATCTGGCCCGTTTCGAACCCGCGCAGGTTGATGGCTCCGGAACGGCAGGACGCCACACACAGCCCGCACCCTTTGCAGAGTACGGGGTTCACCTCCGCCCTCCCGGCAAAAGGCCCTTCCTCCAGGAAGCCGGGGGCGTTGTACGGACAGATGCTGACGCACACGCCGCAGCTGCTGCACATCATGGGGTTCACATAGGCCACGGTCCCGCTCGTGGCCACGGTCTTTCGGGCCAGAAGGGTCATGGCCCTGGAGGCTGCGGCCTGGGCATGGGCCACGGACTCGTCGATGGGCTTGGGGTAGTGGGCCATGCCGCACAGGAACACCCCGTCCGTGGCGAACGCCGC
>CAYYVD010000173.1:0-7651 GCA_964475045.1 uncultured Desulfobacterales bacterium
GTGGACGCCACCACCCGGACGTCCACCCGAATGCTGCGGGTATCCCCGACGGGTTTGATCTCCTTTTCTTGAAGCACCCGAAGCAGTTTGGTCTGAAGCGGGGCGGGCAAGTCCCCGATCTCGTCGAGAAACAGGGTGCCCCCGTGGGCCTCCTGAAACAAACCCTTCTTGTCCTGCTTGGCGTCGGTGAACGCTCCCCGGGCATAGCCGAAAAGCTCGGTTTCCAGAATGTTCTCCGGGAGTGCGGGGCAGTTGACCGCCACGAATGGCCGATCGCGGCGCGGAGAAAGACGGTGGATCGCTCGGGCGGCGAGCTCCTTGCCTGTGCCGGACTCACCGGTCACGAGCACGGTGGCGTCGGTCTTGCCCACCATCCGAATGGTTTGGAAGACCTCCTTCATCCCGGGGCTCGCTCCCACCATGCCCTGAAAGATCGCGGGGCCCTGGACCAGGGCCTGCAGGTCCCGGTTCTCGTGCAGGAGCCGATGGTACTCCATGGCCTTTTGCAGGGTCAGGACCAGCCGGGTGGGGTCGAAGGGCTTGGTGATGAAGTCATACGCCCCCTTTCGAATGGACTCCACGGCCAGCTCGATGACCCCGTAGGCCGTCATCATGATCACCGTGGGCGGCCGGGGCCTGCGGCGCAGGTGCTCGAGCGCCTCCATGCCGCCCATCCCGGGCATCTTGATGTCCAGGAGCACCAGGTCGGGCGGGGTTGTTTCGACCGCAGCCAGCGCCTCGGCCCCCGAACCGGCGCACGCGATGTCCCAATCCATCTCCGGGGCGAGGGTCCGCCGCAGGAGCGCCAGCATGTCCGGTTCGTCATCCACGATGAGCAGGGTTTCCCGTTTCGACATGTTCCTTTCCTTCCCCTCTTCTCACCCCTTTCTCTCTTCTTTTCTTCCAAGGGCAGCAGGAGGTAGGGACGAGGAGGTAGGGACGTGGGTAAAAAACACCGGTTTCTCACAAAACCGATGTTTTTTACCCACGTCCCTCTGTTCGTCCCTCTTCTCAACCCTTTGCTCTCTTTCTTTCTTCCAAGGGCAGGCGGACGGTGAACCGTGCGCCCTGCCCGGGGGTGCTCTCCACCTCGATCTCGCCTCCATGATCCTGGACGATCCCGTAGCTCACCGACAGCCCGAGCCCGGTGCCCATGCCTGTGGGCTTGGTGGTGTAGAAGGGGTCGAAGATCCGCGGCAGGACCTCCGGGGCGATGCCCGAGCCGCTGTCCGAGACGGCCAAGAAGATCGATCCGGAACCGGTGGTCCTCCCCGTCCGGACTCGAATCCGCCCCGGCCCCTCGATGGCCTGGCGCGCATTGATCAGCAGGTTCATGATGACCTGCTCCATCTTCTCCGCATCCAGGGTCACCTCGGGCAGATCCGGCTCCAGCACCGGTTCGATCTCCACCCCGTCCTTGGCGAAGTTGCTCTTGAGCACCCGGAGGACCCGCTCGAGCAGCTCGTTGACACTCGATGGCTTCTTGGACGTTTCCATGGATCGGGAGAATTGAAGCAGATCCTCCACGATCTTCTTGCAGCTCATGGTGTGCTTCTCGATGACCTCGAGGTCCTCGTGCATCTGGCCGTCCGATCCCGCCTCCTTGAGAATCAGCTGGGTGTAACCCAGGATCAGGCCCAACGGATTGTTGATCTCGTGGGCCACGCCGGCGGAGAGCTGCCCCAGAGAGGCCAGCTTCTCGGCCTGCTGCAGGCGGGCGTCCATCATGCGGCGGACGGTGATGTCCTTGAGGGTGGCCTCGATGCCGGACACCTCGTCCCCGGTATCGCGCACGGTGGCGGAAAACAGCGCCAGGAGATCGGTGCCGTCCGCCTTTCGAAGCCGGACCTCCAAGTCCTTGACGGTCTCACGGCGGGACAGGGCGTCTCGCACCTGCTTCGGGGAAGGTTCCGCGAAAAACCCGCCGAACAGGTCCCTGCCCAGCAGGTCCCCGGCTCCCTCGAACCCGAGCATCTCGGCCCCGGCCTGGTTCAGGTCCAGGATGCGCCCCCGGCCGTTCAGGATGACAAGGAGGTCTTTGGAGCCTTCGAACACCCGCCGGTACTTCTCCTCCGAGGCGGAAAGCGCCCGGGTCCTCTCGAGGACCTTGCGTTCCAGGCTCTCGTTGAGCTCGACGATCTGTGCATGGGCCGCTTCGATCCGGCGGTTGTCATCCAAGGTCCGGCGGTGGATGGCGTGAACCCGGCGGAAAAAAAGAGTGATCGATCCTGCGATGACAAACGAAACCGTGTTGAGTGAGCCGGTGAGAGGACGCAGCGCGATCCAGGCCCCGGGCCGCTCGAGATCCTCGAGCAGGTACTTGATCAGGTGGCTCACGGACCGGGACACGGAGAACAGGAGGAGTGCCAGCGCGAACCACTTCAGGTAGGTCCAGATCACGCTTTGCGGCTCGGTGCGCCCCAGACGGAAGGCGTGGCGGACGCAGAGGACCGACAGCAGGATCATCAGGGTGGATCCGCCGATGTCGATCGCCTTGATCGGCCAGAGAGGCAGGAGCAGACCGTTCATGGCGCGCTCCCCCCGGCGGAACGGCTGAGCCGATTCAATCCTCGAAAGAGGCAGGCCATGCCCGGGACACAGAAGAAGTGATCCATTTTCAGGACATAGTAGAGCGCCGCCCAGGGGGACTCCACAGCCAGCATGGCACCCTGCTTCGAGTGGATCAGGGCCGGCTCGGTCAGCCGCCCCTCCACATAGTGCCCGCACAGGGCCACCAGGTTCCACGCCACGAGCAGCAGACAGGCCACTTGAATGGAGCGCCATCCCGGGATGCTCACCAGACCCCTTCGTTGAAGCCAGAAAGCGAGCAGGGTCAAGGACACCGCAAAGAAGACGTGGGCGATCTGGTGGACGTACAGGCCTTCCGGAGCGGGGTGGACCTGAATGGCCGACGCGGCCTCGGGAACCCCCAGGACGCCGGCCAGGCCCGCGAAACCCGCGGCGAGGTGCAAAACAGAAATGGCACCTCGAACTTGCTGATATCCTGGAATGATTCGTTGCATCAGACCCGCAGCATAGCCTTTTTCCACGAGGAGTGCAAATCCGGCATGGCACCCGGCGGGCCGGTCCCGGCGCCCAGGGGTCGGGCCCTCGGACGCCGCCCCCGCCCACCTAACCCAAGCATTTGTTTTCAAAGCCTAAATGGAGGAAAAGCCCGGTGACTCCCCGATCCGGCTTGCGGGGCACGGCATTTGCTAATGGTGCTCCCCGGAGCTCGAATGGTATGGTGACCGGAACCAACGGAGGGCGCCGGGGCTGAAACCCCATCGGGCTGAAGGCGACATGGGCCCCGTCCGGTCCAATTCAAGGAGACGAAGATGAACGACGAGGCATACAGCCTGTGTTTCATGTGTTCCGTCCGGTGCCCCATTCGGGTCACCGTGGACGGCGGCAAGGTTCGATTCATTGAAGGCAATCCCCACGTGCCGGGAATGGAGGGAAGCCTGTGCCCGCGAGGCGCTGCTGGAAAGGCCTTCCTGTACGACACCCAGAGGCTTCAATCGCCCCTGATTCGAACCGGTCCTCGCGGCGGCGGGCGGTGGAAGGAGGTGCCTTGGGACGAGGCCCTGGACTTCACCGCGGAACGGTTGCGTCAGGTGATCCACGCGCACGGAAGCCGCAGCGTCGTCCTGGGCGAGCGCACCCAGCTCAGCACCCACGTGAGCAAGACCTTTGTCAAGGCGCTCGGTTCGCCCAATCACTTCACCCACGACGCCTTGTGCAAGGGATCGGTGAACACGGCCTGTCGCAGCCTGCTCGGGGCCACGGACGCCCAGATGGGCATGGACTACGCCAACACGCGCCACATCGTCCTCTACGGCCGGAACTTCTTCGAGGCCATGGAGGTCAAGGCGGTCCGCGCGCTCACCAAGGCCCTGGACGCCGGAGCCAGGCTCACTTACATCGACCCGCGTGTCACCGTGACCGCCACCAAGGCTCACCGCTACTGGATGATCCGGCCGGGCACCGACCTCGCCCTCAACTACGCCCTCATCCACGTGGTCCTGGAGGAGGGTCTCTACGACGCACCTTATGTGAAACGGTGGATCGAGGGCCTGGACACCCTCCGGGCCTTCGTGCAGCCCTACACCCCCCGGTGGGCCGAGCAGGAGACGGGCATCCCCGCGGAGGAGATCGCCGGCCTGGCCCGGGAGGTCAGCCGGGACAAGCCCTCGGTGATCTTCCACTTCGGGTATCGCGGGGCCAATCACACCAACGAGATCCATCTCCGGCGGTCCATCCTGATCCTCAACGCCCTCATGGGAAGCATCGAGACCGCGGGCGGCTACTTCTTCAAGAAGGGCCCCGAGGAGGTGGGTCGGCGACCGGCACGCAAGCTCACGGAGCAGGCCTTCCCGCCCGTGGACGAGACCCGGTTCGACAAGGTGGGCACGCCCGAGCTTCCCCTGCCGGACCCCGATCACGGCGTGGCCCAGCGTCTGCCCCGGGCCATTCTCGACGAGGACCCTTACCCCCTGAAGGCGCTCATCTCCTACCGGTTCGACCCGCTCATGTCCATTCCCGACACCCAAACGACCCGGGAGGCCCTGGACAAGCTGGGTCTCGTCGTGGCCATCGACGTGAATCCCAGCGACATCGCGTGGTACGCCGACGTGGTGCTGCCCGAATCCACTTACCTGGAGCGCACCGACTCCATTCAGCAGGCCAACGGCCTGAAGCCTCAGATGTTCCTGCGCCGCAAGGCGGTGGAGCCCCGCTACGACACCCTGAGCGGCCCCATGATCCTGAAGCGGCTCGGAGAACGCCTGGGCATCGGTGCGTACTTCCCCTATGACTCCGTGGAGGAGCTGGTCCGCTGGCAGCTGGAGGGAACGGGGTTCGAGCTGGAGGACTTCGACGCGAGGGGATTCGTCGCCTATGCGGACCACCCCATTTTCTGGGACCGCAACGAGGGCATCCGGTTCAAGACCCCGTCCGGAAAGATCGAGCTCGTCTCGTCCCTGCTCGAGAACGCGGGCTATGCCTCCTTTCCCCCGTACGTGCCGATGCCCTCGCCGCCCGAGGGGCACTTTCGGCTGACCACAGGCCGCGCAGCCCTGCACACCCACGTCTCCACCCAGAACAATCCGTACCTCAACGAGCTCTGCTCCGAGAACGTCCTCTGGATCCACACCCGGCCGGCCGGGGACCTGGGCATTCGGGACGGAGATCCGGTGCTCGTGTCCTCCCCCCGTGGTTCCGGCCGTGTGAATGCCTATGTCACGGACCTGATCCATCCCGAGGGGGTCTTTCTCCTGCACGGTTTCGGGCATCAGTCCGAGCGGGCGGCGCGCAGCCGGGGAAAGGGACTCAGCGACGCGACCCTGCAGGAGAACGTCTCCGACGAGATCGGGGGGAGCCCCGCGTTCCATCACACCTTTGTGACTGTGCGGCCCCTGTGAACAACGTTTGACGCTGCGAGGACTCCTTCATGAGCGATTACTACCTGTTTCAGGACGTCAAGAAGTGCATCGGATGCCACGCGTGCGTGGTGGCGTGCAAGAGCTACAAGGACCTGCCCGTCGGCCCGAAGATCAGTCAGATCGTGACCGTGGGCCCGCGCCTGGCGGGCGGGCTGCCCAAGGCCGCGTACACCTTCATGCCCTGCTTTCACTGCGAGGACCCCTGGTGCGTGGCCGCCTGTCCAACCGGTGCCATGCAGAAACGGTCCCCGGACGGTATCGTGTTCGTGGACCCGGAGCTGTGCGTGGGCTGCAAGACCTGCATGTCGGCCTGTCCCTGGGGAGCCCCCCAGTGGGATCCCGAAACCCGCAAGGCGGTCAAGTGCGATTACTGCATGGACCGGGTGGACCAGGGGCTCAAGCCCGCCTGCGTGACCGTTTGCACCACACGCTGTCTTGCCTTCGACAAAGCCAACGACGTTCCCCCGGTGCGACGGGAACGCTACGCCCGGGCCATGGCCGCCCTCGAGTGACGCTGCGCAAGGAGTTGGTTCATGACAGAGGCCTCCTGTGACGTGTACAAGGTCGCAAGCGAGCTCTCCGAGCTGGCCGCATCCGGACGCCTGGTCCATCCCCGCTGCCAGCAACGGGTCGAGGGCCTGCTCGAGCTCCTGGAAGACGTCTCCGCCGGGAACGGGGGTCCGGAGCACCTTTCCATGATGCGCTCCTTTGCGGAACGCCTCGTAGAGGAAGGTCCGGACGCGGTCTGCCGAAACGCGGGGAGAAGACTGCTCCACGATCTCACGGCCCATGGTGAGGTCTTCGAGAGCCACGTGGAGACCGGCAATTGCCCCACCGGCGACTGCGAGCGGCTCACCCCCGCTCCCTGTCAGATGGCGTGCCCCGCAGGCATCGACGTGTCGGGCTATGTCACCCTCATCGCCATGGGACGCGAGGCCGAGGCCGTGGAGCTCATTCGAAAGGACAATCCCTTCCCGTGGGTCTGCGGCCTCGTGTGCACGCACCCCTGTGAGTTCATGTGTGTGCGGGGGCGCATCGACACGCCCGTGGCCATCAAGGACATGAAGGCCTTTGCTGCGGAGCGGGCCATTTCCGAAGGGAGTTACCGCAACCCGGAAAAGGCCCCGGAAACGGGAAGCCGGGTTTGCGTGGTGGGAGGCGGTCCCGCCGGCCTCACCGCCGCGTATTACCTGGCCTTGAAAGGCCACCGAGTCGAGGTCATCGAGGCCCTCCCCCATGCCGGCGGCATGCTCATGGTGGGGATCCCCCGCTACCGCCTGCCGAGGGAGGTGATCGACCGGGAGGTAGCGGCCATCGAGGATCTGGGCGTGACCTTCCACTTCAACACGAAACTGGGCCGTGACGTCTCCCTCGACGACCTCCAGAACGAAGGGTTCGACGCCTTCTTCCTGGCCGTGGGCGCGCACAATGCCTATGCCATGAGCATTCCGGGGGAGGAGGCCGCTCCCCAGGTGCTGGAAGCGGTGGGCTTTCTTCGACGGGTGGCCCTGGGGGACCGCCGCCGTCCCGGCCGCCGCGTCGCGGTCATCGGAGGGGGGAACGTCGCCATGGACGCGGCCCGGACCTCCATTCGCCTCGGCGCCGAGGAGGTCACCCTGATCTACCGGCGGACCCGCTCCGAGATGCCCGCGGCCGAGGAGGAGATTCTCCAGGCCGAGGAGGAAGGCGTCCGTTTCTGCTTTCTCACCGTGCCCACCGAGGTGGCGTGCACCGACGAGTGCGTCTCGGGCCTGTGCTGCATTCGCACCGAGCTCGGGCCCCCGGACGAGAGCGGACGACGCCGGCCGGTCACCGTGGAAGGCAGCGAGCACCTCATGAATCTGGACGCCGTGATCACGGCCATCGGCCAGGAGGTGGACCCGACCGGGCTCGAGGACTGGAAGAACCTCGAGTGGACCCACCGGAAAACCATCTCGGCCAAGAGCACCAGCATGGAGACGTCGGTCCCCGGCGTGTTCGCCGGCGGCGACGCGGTGCTGGGACCGGCCACGGTGGTGGAGGCCATCGGCGCCGGAAAGCGGGCGGCCCTGGCCATCGAACGGCTGGACGTGCGTCCCGACCGCTTCGCCGAGCTGGCACGGGCGGAATCGGCCTGCGCCTCGGCCCGCGCGGGCGGCGCCCTCGGGCAGTTCTCGCGTGGTGCCACCGTGCACGAGTTCGAGACCTTCCTGGACCATCTCGAGCCG
>CAYYVD010000173.1:7661-10467 GCA_964475045.1 uncultured Desulfobacterales bacterium
GGCCCTGGCCATCGACCGGTACCTGCAGGGGCTGCCCCAGCCCCAGCTCCCGCCGGTGCCCGTGCGCCGCCAGAGGCTTCCGTTCGTGGAGACCTCGGCCTCCGCCAAGATGTCCCTCCGGCGGCCCGAGATGGAGGCCCTCAGCCGAGAGAGGCGCAGGATCACCTTTCAGCAGGTGGAGCTCGGCCTCACGGAGGAGCAGGCCCGCAAGGAAGGCCTCCGGTGCCTCCGGTGCGACGTGTGCATCCGGTGCGGCCGCTGCGTGGAGGTCTGCCGCGACCGCATGGGCATCGACGCCCTTCAGCTCGGCCACTTCGACTTCGATCACCCGGTCCCCACGGACCTCCGGAACACGGCCGAGCGCTGCATCCTCTGCGGGGCCTGCGCGGCCAACTGCCCCACGGGCGCCATGCGCATCGAGGACCGGGGCGAGGAGCGGCTTCTGAGCTTCTGCGGCACGATCCTCAACCGGCTGAGGATCGAGCGGTGCAGCGAGTGCGGCGCGCCTCTGGGCCCGGCCCGCTACCACGACTACATTCGGGACCGCGTCAAAGACGTGGCCCGCCACGGGGCCCAGGGGCGCCTGTGCATGGACTGCGGCCGGGAGCACCAGGCGCGCCGCCACGCCGAGATCACCGCTCCAGGCCTTCCTCCTCACAACCAAGGAGACGAGACCCCATGACATTCCACCAGGGACAGCGGGTGGAGGTGTACCGCCGATCCGACGACGAGAGCTGGGAGGACCACATGGACCGCTTCATCGGCCTCCACGGCATTGTCACCGACCCGGACACCACCAAGAACGACCCGGATGCCCTCATCGAGGTCTCCCTGAACCGCAAGGGCACCCACCGGTTTCCCCAGGACTGCCTTCGTCCCGTGTAAATCGTAGTATAGGGACGTCTATAGGGACGGTCTATAGGGACGTCTATAGGGACGTGGGTAAAAAACCCCAGTTTCTGCGAGAAACTGGGGTTTTTTACCCACGTCCCTCCTTTTGTTCATTTGACAGGGTGGGCCCGAGGTCCCATAATGCCTCGCGTCACCGCAGACGGCTGGAGGCGAGGATTCCAACGTGCCCTTTGTTCCGCGCATCGGCATCACCATGGGGGATCCCGCGGGGATCGGCCCCGAGGTCATCGTCAAAGCCCTCTCCGACCCGGAGCTACGCCGATTCGCCCGGCCCGTGGTCCTCGGCGACCCGGCGGCCCTGGCCAGGGCATTGCCCTGGTCCGCCGGCCTGACCCTGCGGGAGGTGGACGACCCGGCGGAGGCTGGGGCACATCCCTCGGTGCTGGACGTGCTTCCGGTCTCCCACCTCGAACCGGGGTTGCTTCGGCCCGGCCGTCCCACCATGGAAGGCGGCCGATCCATGGTGGAGGCCATTCGGCGGGCCGTGGACCTGACCCTCCAGGGGGAGCTGGACGGGGTGGTCACCGCTCCCATCAGCAAAAGGCTCCTCCAGCGCGCCGGCTTTGCCTTCGAAGGCCACACCCAGTTGCTCGCCCACCTGACCGGGGCCCCGGACGTGGTCATGATGCTCGCGGGTGAGCGCCTCCGCGTGACCCTGGTCACCATCCACCGGCCGCTCCGGGAGGTGCCGGACCTGCTGACCGAGGAGGCGGTGCTCCGCACCCTCGAGATCACCCACCGGGGACTTCGCCTCGACTTCGGGCTGGACGCCCCCAGGCTCGCAGTGGCGGGCCTCAACCCCCACGCGGGCGAGGACGGGCTCTTCGGGGACGAGGAGCAACGGGTCATCGGGCCGGCCGTCAGGAGGGCTCGGGGCGCCGGCATGGACGTCCACGGGCCGCTGCCGGCGGACACGGTCTTTTTCAAGGCCGCCTCAGGGACCTTCGATGCCGTGGTCTGCATGTACCACGATCAGGGCCTCATCCCCCTCAAGCTCCTGCACTTCGCCGACGGCGTGAACGTCACCCTGGGGCTTCCCATCGTGCGCACCTCCGTGGACCACGGTACCGCCTACGACATCGCCGGCCGGGGTGCGGCCGACGCCTCCAGCCTCGAGGCGGCCCTGCGCACGGCCGCCTTCATGGTCGCAAACCGGCGCGCCGCCCGGGCACCCGGGACGTCATGAGCGAAGGAACGATCAAGGTTCGAGGCGCCAGGGTCCACAATCTCAAGAACGTCTCCCTGGACATCCCCCGGGATCGGCTCATCGTGATCACGGGGCTGTCCGGGTCCGGGAAGTCCTCTCTGGCCTTTGACACGATCTACGCCGAGGGGCAGCGGCGTTACGTGGAGTCCCTCTCCGCCTACGCTCGCCAGTTCCTGGAACGGATGGACAAGCCCGATGTGGACGCCATCGAAGGCCTCTCCCCGGCCATCTCCATCGAGCAGCGATCCGGGAGCGCCAACCCCCGCTCCACCGTGGGAACGGCCACGGAGATCCACGACTACCTCCGCGTCCTCTTTGCGCGGGCCGGCACGCCCCACTGTCCGGACTGCGGCCTGCCCATCTCGTCTCAGACCGTGCAGCAGATGGTGGACCGGGTGCTCGCCCTGGATACCGGCGCCCGGGTCCAGATCCTGGCCCCCCTCATCGAGGGCAAGAAGGGCGCCCACGCCGAGGTCCTCCAGAGGCTCCGCAAGGACGGGTTCACCCGGGTCCTGGTCGACGGCGACGTCCGCCTGCTGGACGAGGACATCCGCCTGGACCGGAACCGGCCCCACACCCTCAGCGTGGTGGTGGACCGTCTCGTGATCAACGAGGGCGTTCAGCGCCGCCTCACCGACTCCCTGGAGCTCACCTTGAGCCTGTCCGAAGGCACCGCTCTGGTGAACG
>CAYYVD010000174.1:0-10450 GCA_964475045.1 uncultured Desulfobacterales bacterium
TCTCGGAGCAGTTCACCCTGTGGGGGCAGGTGGGAAGCGAGGTCCGGAGGGGCATCCTCCTGGTCATCCCCGTGGGCGACGCCGTGCTCTACGCCGAGCCGATCTTCCTCAAGCCCGAGACCCTGGAGTTTCCGGAACTCCGGCGCATCATCCTGGCCGACGCCACGAAGGTGGTCATGCACCAGACCCTGAACACCTCCGTTGACGCCCTGGTGGGCAAGCTTCCACCGGTGGCACCGGTGGTCGAGACCGAGAAGGAAGAGGCCGAGCCCGGGGCCGAGAAAGCCCCGCTCACGGACAAGCTCGAGCGTGTGCGCCAAGGCCTGGAGGAGGTCATTCGAAAGCTTCAGGAGATCGCGGACACGTTGTGAGGTGCCAGCCCTGGTTATATGCTCTCCGGCCCATCATCCCGGCGGGTTGAGCGAATCCCCAAGGCGGGCTGATGCCCGCAACCCGGTGGAGGAGCGGCCGGGTCCTGGGGTGAGACCTTCCTCCACGGCGGGCCTCGAGTTTTCCTGTTTTTCGTGACAGGATCTCATGACCAAGTCACCAACCCGCGGTCTCCGACGGCTCTTCCTCTTCGATACCCTCCAGCTCGACGCGCCGGAGGATGTATCGCCTGAACGCCCACAACACGAACCCGCCCACGATCCCGATCACCACCAGTACGAAGATGTTTGCCGGGCTCGGGTCTTTCAGGACGTTCTCCAGCTGCTCCCCGAAAAGCGCTGTCGTCAGCGTCCCGGGAAGAAGAGCCCCCCCGGTTCCAATCAGGAAAGCAGGGAACCTGATGTGAAGAGAGCCCGCGGCCAGGTTGATGACCGGGAAGGGCGCAATGGGCATCAGCCGAACCGCGAGCACGGCCTTGATCCCTCCTTGTTGCAGAATCCGGCGGAGCCTCTCGAGACGCCTGCTCTCGATCTGTCTTATCCTGTGCCCGCCGAACTTATGCCCCAGGAAGAAGAACACCGTGGCGGCTGTGAGGCTTCCGCCCATCGCGTAAGACCAGCCGAAGAGCCCGCGGAATGCGAGGATGACGGTGACGTTGATCACCGAGTTGGGAAAGATGATGACGCTTGCCAGGACATACGTCGCCAGGATGGCGACCGGGGTCCACCACTCGCCCCTCAGGGTCTCGATCAACCAATCGATGAACTCCGGGTCGGCGAATCGCCTGAGGGGCGTGAGCTGCCAGAGCACCGCCATGACCATCAGTACGACCAGAACGGCCAAGGGGAAGCCCCAGACTGAGATGATTTCTTTCACTCGATCCATGATGGCAAGACCCTCTCCCGTCGATCTGCCTCGGGGCTGACCACTGGCCATCCTATCAGGATCGAGGGATGGAGAAAAGAGGCGGAAACCAGGCAAAGGCCGATGCTTCTGCCTGCGCTCCTGTTTCGCTCACAGGTTGGCCATGCGCTCCAGCCGGGCCAGCCCGTGGTCTCCCAGGGCCATGTCGATGTCGATCAGGATCTTGACCCGGCCCTCCAGCTTGGCCATCCCCTGAATGTAACGGGTCCGGCCGCCCGCGCCGAGGTCCGGCGAGGCCTCCACATCCTCTGCGGCGATGTTCAATACCTCGGAGACCGTGTCCACGACAATACCCGTTTGGACCACCGCGTTCTTCGAAACCACCTCAACGATGATGATGCAGGTTTTTTCGCTCTGCTTCACTTCAGGCATTCCGAAACGCAGGCGCAGATCTATGACCGGGATGACCCGCCCTCTCAAGTTGATGACCCCCCTGACGAAATCCTCCGTCCGAGGAACCCGCGTGATGGGCATCATGCCGATGATCTCTCGAACCTTGTGAATGGAAACCCCGTAATCCTCGTCCGCCAGGGTAAAGGTCAGCACCTTTCCCCCCGCAGCGGATGACGCCCCCGCACCCTCGTTGGACGAAAAAACCGCAGCCGGCTCATTCATGTCCTTGCCTCCTTCAAAGCAACGGCAGGAGGGGCGCAGGAAAAAACCGATACTTTTCCCCGCGCCCCTCCCTTTTCCGGTTGATCAGAAGTCCTTGAAGGACTCGTCCTCGTCGAACGGAATGGCCTTCTCGGGGCTCACCTCCCGCCCGGACCGGGCGCTCGAGGGGGAGGGAAGGGGCTGTTGTTCCTTGCCGTGGCCCGCAAGACCGCCCCGCAACGATGAGACGGCACCCCCGGCATGGTGCAGATTCGTCTTTCCTCCCACCAGGGTGACCAGGTCACCCACCATGACCTTCATCTGCTCGGCCTGGGCGTTCATCTCCTCTGAGGAGCTCGCCGACTCCTCGGCGTTGGCCGCGTTCTGCTGGGTCACCTTGTCCATGTCGGCCACGGCCTGATTCACCTGGTCGATCCCCTCGGACTGCTCCCGGGATGCGGCGGCGATCTCGCTCACCAGCTCGGCTACCTTCATGGCGCTCTTCTCCACCTTGCCGAACTCCTCGCTGGTCCTCTCCACCAGGCTGGAGCCGTCCTGAACCTTCTTGGTGGTGTCCTCGATCAAGCCGGCCGTGTTCTTGGCCGCCTCGGCCGCGCGCATGGCCAGGTTCCGGACCTCGTCGGCCACCACGGCGAACCCGGCCCCGGCCTCCCCGGCCCGGGCCGCCTCCACCGCGGCGTTCAGGGCCAGGAGGTTGGTCTGAAAAGCGATCTCGTCGATGGTCTTGATGATCTTGGAGGTCTCCTCGCTCGCCTTGTTGATCTCTTGCATGGAGGTGACCATCTCGGTCATGGAGACGTTGGCCGACCCCACGATCTGCTTGGCCTCCTCCATGAGGGTGTTGGCCTGCCCGGCGTTCTGGGCGTTCTGCTTGGTCATGGAGGACATCTCCTCGAGTGAGGAGGAGGTCTCCTCAATGGATGCAGCCTGCTCCGAGGCGCCCTCGGCCAGGGACTGGCTCGCCGAGGAGACCTGGCCCGAGGCCGAGGCCACCTGGTCCGCCCCTTCGTTCAGCCCCTCGATGATGCGGCTCAGGAGCCGGGTGATGCCGCGGGTGATCCAGAGCGCGGCGAACACGGCCAGCAGCACGCCGATCCCCAGTCCGACGACCATGACCAAGGAGGAGCTCGCCAGGGAGGTCGCTGCGTCCGTGGCGAGCCGGTCCGTGTTCACCATGCCGGCGTCCGCCGTGGCCTTGCACGACTCAATCACCCGGTTGCCGGCCTCGTCCCGCTGCCTGCCGACGTCGACCAGGGCCTCCCAGGCCCCCCCGAAGGCCACCAGGGCCTCGGCGTAGTTCTCCCCGGACGCCTGGACCTTGTCGATCCGGGCCAGATCCTCGTCCAGGCGCGTGATCTTGCGGAGCGCCTCGTACTTCTCCTCGAGCTTGGGGAAGTTCTCCAAGGCCGCGGACAGGAGGGCCGGATCCCGCAGGGCCTGGGCCTTGAACGCCGTGATGCGGGCGTCGTTGCCCAGGTCGATGACGTCATTGGCCAGGGTGATCTTGTCGTGCCGCTCGTGCATGTCCCGGCCCAGGGCCTGCTGCTGGCTCGCCAGGAAGGCCTCGCAGCTGGTTGTGTAGGCCCCGGCCGCGGTGTCCATGCGGCTCCGAATGTCGTCCAGGGTCCGGTGATTCTCCAGGTAGGACTGCATGGCTCCGGCATAGGCCCCGGCTGCTTTCTCGATGGTGTCGATCTCAGCCAGGTGCTCCCTCCCGCGGGTGATTCCGCGCAGCTCGGACGCCATCCCGTTCACGGCCTTCATTCGCTCCAGGGCCTGCTCCATGAGCTCGGGATCGTTTTGGGCCTGGCCCTTGAAGTTCAGGACCCGGACGGCGTTGCCCGCGTCGATGATGTCGTTGGCCAGGGTGATCTTGCGGAGGCGCTCCCCCAGGTCGGCTCCGGGGGTGTCGAACTCCTGCTGCATTCTTCGATTCTGGGAGGCAAGAAACGCCGCGCAGTTCTCCATGTAGGCGGCGGCGCTGTCATCCATCTCCTCGCCCGCAGCCTTCAGAGCGGCATCGGTTCGGACATAGGCCTCCATGGCCCCTGCGTACGTGCCGGCGGCCTTCCCGATGGTGTCGATCTTCTCGAGGTTCTCCTCTTGATGCGTGATCGAGCGAAGCAGCTTCACTTCCTGCTCCAGCCCGCGGATGTGCTCGGCAGCGTTCCGCATGATCATCATGTCGCCCGAGGCCTGGGCCTTGAAGTTCTCCACCCGGGCAAAGGTCCCCCGCGCCACGATGTCCGTGACGATGTCCACCTTTTTCCGCCGCTCGTCCAGATCCCGGTCAAAGGCCTCGTTCTGGCCGTCCAGAAAGGCGGCGCAGTTCTCCATGTAGGTGACGGCGTTCTTGTCGAGCTTTCCCCGCTGGCCGTCCATGGTCGCGATGATCTCCTGGGTCCGCTGCATCAAGCCTTCGTACTCGTCGACCGCGGCCCCGGCCTCGGCCACCTGTCCCTCCAGGGTCTTGAGGTGCACGGCCCGGTCCGCCAGGGCCGCCGCGTCCTTCAGATGCTGCTTCACCGCGGCCAGCTCCTCCTGAGCCTCCTCGTAGTAGCGTGGCTGCTCGGTGAACCCATAACCCCGCATGTCGTACATCAGCCGGTTTGCGGCGCCCCGGAGCTCGTTGGCCACCCGGACCTCCGGAACGTACTCCGTGGCCAGCATGTTCGAGTTGTCTCTGGCCTTCAGCATGTTCCACACGCCGAGTCCTCCGATGGCCACGGCGATCGCGATGACCACCACGAATCCTGCGGAAATACGCTTTCCCAATGTCATTTGACGGCCCATGGCTCCCTCCCTGAATGGATTGCGACTTCTGGATTCAAACGCCCCTGTCTGTTTCTTCCTCTCGTATGATGCCTTGCACGATGGCTCCTATGTCGAAGGTGTCCTCCATGCGGTGCATGCCGCTTCGGCCCGAGGGACCGTCCCGCTGCCAGGTGACGAACAGCTCCCGCTCCCGGTAGTCGTAGCTCAAGGCGGCGGTCTCTGCGCCGGGGTTGTACGCCACGCGAATCTGGGAGAGCTGAAACCCTTCGGCGACGAGCTTGTCCACCACCGCCAGCAAGCTGTCGAGGTGGACCGCCGTCACCACGAAAACCACCCGGCGCTTCTCACAGGGACGGATGTCGAAGCTCTTGACCTGCTTGACCATCTGCCCGAGCAGGTTGGTCTGGTCCGCCCCGTAGATCTTGTCCCGCGGGCTGGCGTGGGCCAGATAGGCGAAGCGGCCCGGCCAGGTGACCAGCAGGCCCGTGCACGTGGAAAGGCCCAGGGTCGTCAGGCGCTCCCCATGCCCGGCCTTGAGGAACTCGTCCATGTCCACCCGAAGATCCGTACTCGAGGGGAGGATGTCCACCTCGTCCCGCTCCGCCCGGCCTCCGCCTTCGAGATGGGACAGAAGCCGTTCTGCATAGTACCGGCGATGACGCTCGTAGTGCCGGGTGACGATCTCGTCCTGGTCCACCTTGGCCACCACCAGCCAGCGGGTCCCCAGGAAGGGGACCACCTCGAAGGAGGTCAGCGCCGTGCGCCCCCGGTAGTCTGTAACCTCCCGGTGCCCTCGGCCTTCCGCGAACTTGGCCTGAATGTTGCGGTCGTCCAGGTGCTTCGTCAGGATGGTGGAGTCCCCGACGAAGTTGGACTCGGTCAGCATGTACCCGTCCTGATTGACGAGAAAGGTCTCCCCGGTCTGTCCCAGATCGTTCTCCCAGGCAAAGAGGGTGTTTACCTTGTTGATGGCGCACTGGAGCACGATCCACCCGACCACGGCGTCCCCCTCGAGGACGGGCTCCACAAAAAAGGCGGCCGGCTTGGACGAGGGCCGGTAGTCGTGAAAGTCCACGAAGGCCTCGGTTGTCGGAACGGCCTGCAGACACCGGCCCAAGGGGGTTTCCTCGAAGTCGCCCCGCAGGAGGTTCCGGTTCATGTCGGCCTCCTTCCGAATGGTGTAGAACACCCGCCCCTGACGGTTCACGAACAGGATGTCGTAAAAAGACAGATACTTTTCGATGTAGTACCGTTCGAAGTTCTTCCTGAGCTCCTTTACCGTCGTCGTGACGTCCTCGGGCACCGGGCCTCGTTTCGACATCTCCGCATAGCGCCGGTTGATGTCGAAGCACCCCACCACGGACGCGTCCCGAGCGGCCTGCCGGGCCAATCCGTGGATCCGGTCGCAGAACCGCTCCAGGGCCCGGACCTTTTCGCGGCGTGCATGGTCGAGGCGGACGAAGGCCCAGTCGTAGACCCCCTTCTTGGCCAGGGCCGCTGACGGCGCGAGCCACAGGACGCAGGCCAGAAGGACCGGCCAGCAGCGGAGGAACAACCCGCGTCGCTGCGGGCGGTACGTTCGTTTCTTCCATGGACGGCACAGGGTCATCGGGCACTCCCAGCAGGGTCTCGTCGGAATTCACCTCGCGAAGTATCAAGTTCCGTGCCACGGGATGCCGAATCAAACACGCAGGCTTTTCAGACGGTTACGAAGATGGCAGGAGACAGGCTTTCCCTTCTCGACCGGCCTCGTCTTGTTTTCCAGGTGAGTGTCTCGAGAAAGTGGACAACCGTGGGCATGGCCATCAGGTTCCGAACGGCATCGAGTCGAGAAGAAAAAGCGAGGAATCCACGGGTTGAACGACATGTTGCAGAGGTCAGGAGGAGGTGATAGGAATGCGGTCAGGACGAGGAAGTTCGGCACGAAGGCCGGCCTGATCTCGCCAACCCGTGAACAGGTCCCCCATGATCGCCTGCTTCAACGGCCGCTACCTGGACAAGAAGGAGGTCGCCGTCTCGCCGGACGATCGAGACTTCCTGTTCGTCCCTTCTTTCCGCGGAGGCCTTGGCGTGATATACGTGCACGGAGGGTTTTCACAGTTCATCGCTTGCGCGATGGGGAGGTTCCCATGAAACACTTGAAAAGGATCACGTTCGACCCTGAAGTGATGGGGGGAAAGCCTTGCATTCGGGGCTTGAGGGTGACGGTCGGTATGATCGTCGGCTTGGTGGCCGCGGGTCACACCAGGCATGACATCTTGGAGATGTATCCCTATTTGGAGGATGAGGATATTCACGAGGCCCTGCGTTATGCCGCCTGGCGGGTTGAGGAAATGGAAGTCCCCGTCTGGAACGAAACCGCATGAAAATCGTCATCGACATGAACCTTTCTCCTCAATGGGTTGATGTCCTGGCAACAGCGGGCCATGAATGCGTCCATTGGTCGGGGATTGGCAGGCCAAATGCCCCAGATCGTGAGATCCTGTCATGGGCGCGATCTAACGGTTTTGTTGTATTCACGCACGACCTTGACTTCGGGGCCATTCTTTCAGCGACCGGTGCCGAATTTCCGAGTGTCTTCCAAGTTCGTACCCAGAATATCTCCCCTTTTCGAATCGGCCGTGCGGTGGTGCAAGCACTACAACAGTTCGAGGGGTTTCTGATGCAGGGGGCTCTGGTGAGCATTGACGAAGCCCGCGCCAGGGCCCGTATCCTACCGATTTCCCCTCGCCAATAGAACCGCTTTGCAGGATGATTCCCCTGACCTCCCAGGCGAATGCCGTCGATCTACACAGAACGGCGGGGCCATGGCAACGCCGCTTCCCGGCTTGACATCGCGCACCTGGCAAATAGACTGGTGGGGTACTGTCTCAGAGGCAATGATCGGGGTCTGTGAGGACGGCAAAAAAAGCGGCCCCTGAGCGACCCGTGAAACGAAGGAGAAAATCACAAGGTCGATCAGGGGCCAAAACGGAGGTGGTCGGTCTGCACCAGCCGTGGGCTTACGAATAGTCCATCCCCGGAGC
Organism: uncultured Desulfobacterales bacterium; assembly: GCA_964475045.1. GTDB lineage: Bacteria > Desulfobacterota > DSM-4660 > Desulfatiglandales > HGW-15 > JAIPEI01. Next base: position 7,731 of record CAYYVD010000174.1, read on the forward strand.
ACTGTCAACCAGCAATTAATGGGCAAAAATCAGGTAGGCAAATTACCCAATCAATAGGAGGAAAGGACATGGAACACCTGGTGGAGCACATGATGCGAGCCGCCAAGCTGGACGCGGCGTTCTACGAGGAGGTGGAGGCGAACCCGGGGTACATGAAGGAGGCCGGGCTGGTGGTGGTCCTCTCCAGCGTGGCCGCAGGCATCGGCACCATTCAGCAGGCGGGGATGGCGGGGCTCGTGTTCGGCACGGTGGCGGCCCTGATCGGCTGGTTCATCTGGGCGTACCTCACCATGATCATCGGCACCAAGATCCTGCCCACGCCCGAGACCGAGGCGGACTACGGCCAGCTCCTTCGCACCATCGGGTTCTCGAGCGCCCCGGGCGTCATCCGCGTCCTGGGGATCATTCCGCTGCTGGGACCCATCATCCAGATCATCGGCAGCATCTGGATGCTCGTGGCCATGGTGGTGGCCGTGCGCCAGGCCCTGGACTACACCAGCACGGGCCGGGCCGTCCTGGTCTGCATCATCGGCTGGATCATCCAGTTCGTGGTCCTGGCGCTGTTCATGGGCCTGGCCTCGTGAGGAAAGGAGAAACCGCATGACCGCACGAACCGACGCGGCTGAGCCGGCCTTTGTGGAGGCCAACGGGATCCGCCTCTGCGTCCAGGTCCTGGGGGACCCCGCGGCCGAGCACCTGTTGCTGATCTCGGGTCTGGGCAGCCAGCTCATCAACTGGCGGGACGAGCTCTGTGGGGAGCTCGTGGATCGAGGGTTTCGCGTGATCCGCTTCGACAACCGGGACGTGGGTCTGTCCACGCACCTGGACGGCGCCGGGGTCCCGGATCCCGAGGCCGTGGCCCGGGCCATGCGCAGGGGGGAGCCGCCCCGGGTCCCCTACTCCCTCGAGGACATGGCCGAGGACGCGATCGGAGTCCTCGACGCCCTGGACATCCCTTCGGCTCACGTGATGGGGTCCTCCATGGGAGGGCGCATCGGGCAGTTGCTGGCCGTTCGCCATCCCGAGCGCGTCCGGACCCTCACCAGCCTGGTCTCTCACATGGGCGAGGGGCACACGCCTCCGGATCCGGACGCCGTGGCCTTGCTGACCCGCCCCGCCCCTGCGGATCGCGAAGGGTACCTGCACTACTCCGTGGAGCTCTCCCGGGCGCTCAACGGCCGCGGGCCCCTGGACGAGGCCTATGCCTGGACCCAGGCCGGCCGGGCCTATGACCGGGCCTTTCACCCGGACGGCGTGGTCCGGCAGTACGCCGCGCTCCTGTCGGCCGGGAGCGCCCGGGAGGCGCTGAGCCGGCTTCGCACGCCCACCCTGATCGTTCACGGCGGGGACGACCCGCTCATCCCCGTGGAGGCGGCCCGATCCATGGCCGAGGCCATGCCCCGGGCCGAGCTCCTGGTGATCGAGGGCATGGGCCATGCCGTGAACGAGTGCCCCAGGGTCTGGCCTCCGATCCTCGAGGCCTTCACCCGCATTGCCCGCAGGGGATGAGGACGACGCCATGATCAAGTCCGCCAAGTGGCCGGAGGTGGAGCGGCAGCTCACGAGCGAGTGGTAAGGGTTGCAAAATCCCCCTTGACAAGCGTTTTGTGCCGGGTCTTGATGGGCCATGCCCTTTCTGGACGCCATTCCCGCCCTGGTCAAGGTGGGCGTTGCCTTTGCCCTGATCGTCGGTCTGAACCGCTTCCGGCTGCACCTGAGCGCCGCCCTGCTCGTGGGGGCCGCCTTCCTGGGCGCGGTCATGCGCATGCCGCCGGGAGGCATCCTGTCCGCGGTGGGCGCGGCCCTGTTCAACGTCGAGACCGCCTCCCTGCTCCTCATCGTGGCCGTGATCCTGGCCCTCTCCCGCATCATGTCCGAGGCCGGGCAGATGGAGCGGATCGTCACATCCTTCACCCGCCTGACCCGGGACGCCCGCCTGGCGGCCATGGTCATGCCGGCCCTCATCGGCCTTCTGCCCATGCCGGGCGGCGCGCTCTTCTCCGCACCCATGGTGGAGACCGCCTGCGGCGGGGACTCGGTCCGGTCCGAGATCAAGACCGCCGTGAACTACTGGTTCCGGCACATGTGGGAGTACTGGTGGCCCCTGTACCCGGGGGTGATCCTGGCGGTGAGCCTGCTCGGGGTGGAGGCCTGGCGGTTCATGCTCTGCCAGGCCCCCCTGTCCCTGCTCACCCTGGGGGCCGGCCTGGTGTTTCTGCGTCCGCTCCTGCCCCGAAACCCGGAAGAAACGGCGGACCTTCCGGACCGGTCCCCCGGGGCGTGGGGGGACTTCCGGCGGGAGGTGCGGCCCATCACCCTGGTGATCCTGGCGCTTCCGGCCGTGTGGCTCTTCGAGTCCCTGACCGGCGTGAAGACCCCGAGGTTCACCGCGGTCTTTCTGGGTCTCGGCCTCTGTCTCCTGTGGGTGATCGTGCAGAACCGGCCGTCCTCCGGTGCGGTGGCGCGCACCCTGACGAACCGGGCGTCCATTGGGATGCTCCTGCTCATCTGCGGGATCATGGCCTTCAAGGGCGTGCTCATGGAGAGCCAGGCCGTGGGGCGGATTCAGGAGGAGATGGTGCGGTTCGGCATTCCGCCCCTGGCCGTCCTCATGGCGGTGCCGTTTCTGGCCGGGTTCATCACCGGGGTGGCGGTGGGGTTCGTGGGGGCCTCGTTTCCGCTGGTGGTGGCGCTCCTGGCCGGCCGGACCGGTCTCGACT
>CAYYVD010000175.1:0-10401 GCA_964475045.1 uncultured Desulfobacterales bacterium
GTACGGCATTCGCTACGAGTACGGCATCTTCGACCAGGCCGTTCATGACGGCTGGCAGGTGGAGGTGGCCGACAAGTGGCTGCGCCTCGGCAACCCCTGGGAGGTGGCGCACCCGCAGATCCGCCACGCGGTCCACTTCGACGGACACACCGAGCACGTCCGCGACGGAGAGAACCGCCTGCGCGTCCGCTGGGTCCCCGAACGGGTGGTCATGGGCACCCCCTTTGACACGCCGGTGCTCGGGTACGGACACAACCACGCCAACATGCTCCGCCTCTGGCGCGCGGAGGCGGCCGAGTCCTTCGACTTCGCGGCCTTCAACGTCGGGGACTACTACCGGGCGGTCGAGGCCAAGATGGTCTCGGAGAACATCACCAAGGTGCTCTACCCCAACGACGAGGCCGAGGCCGGTCGCCGGCTGCGGCTGGAGCAGCAGTTCTTTTTCGTCTCCTGTTCCCTTCAGGACATGCTGCGGATCTTCTCTCAGCGAAGCCGCTCTTTGGACCGGCTTGCCGAGAAGTTCGTGGTCCAGCTGAACGACACGCATCCGGCCCTGGCCGTTGCGGAGATGATGCGCCTGCTCGTGGACGAGCATCAGTTCCCCTGGGAGCGTGCCTGGGACATCACCCGGGCCCTGTTCGCTTACACCAATCACACCCTCCTGCCCGAGGCCCTCGAGAAGTGGCCCGTGGACCTCTTCGGCCGCATCCTGCCCAGGCACCTGGAGATCGTCTACGAGATCAACCGGCGGTTTCTCGACCACGTCCGAACGGTCTTCCCCGGGGACCAAGGGCGCCTGGCGCGCCTCTCCCTGATTGAGGAGGGGCCGGTCAAGCGCGTGCGCATGGCGAACCTGGCCTGCGCGGGAAGCCGGGCCGTGAACGGGGTGGCCCGTCTCCACACCGAGCTGCTGCAGTCGACCGTGCTCTCGGACTTCTACGCCCTCGAGCCCGAGAAGTTCAGCAACAAGACCAACGGCGTCACCCCGCGGCGCTTTCTGCTCCGTTCCAACCCGACTCTTTCCGCGCTGATCACCGAGGCCCTTGGGGGCAAGGAGTGGGTCACGGACCTGGAGCGTCTGCGGGGGCTCGAGCCCCTGGCGGACGACGGTGCGTTCCAGGACCAGTGGCGCAAGGCCCAGAGAAAGGCCAAGGAGGCCCTGGCGCTTTACGCGGCGGAGCAGTGCGACATCCGTCTGGACCCGGACTCCCTGTTCGACGTGCAGGTGAAACGCTTCCACGAGTACAAGCGTCAGCACCTGAACGCCCTGCACGTCATTTCCCTGTACCGGAAGATGCAACGCGGTGAGCTCGCCGGTGCCCCCCACACCGTGATCTTCGGCGGAAAGGCCGCGCCGGGATACTGGATGGCCAAGTGCATCATCAAGCTGATTCACAGCATCGCCGAGGTGGTCAACCAGGACCCGGCCGTCCGGGGCCGGCTCCAAGTGGTCTTCCTTCCGGACTTCAACGTGAAGAACGCCCAGAAGATCTATCCCGCCGCAGACCTCTCCGAGCAGATCTCCACGGCGGGGTACGAGGCGTCGGGGACGGGCAACATGAAGTTCGCCTTGAACGGCGCCCTGACCGTCGGCACGCTGGACGGGGCCAACATCGAGATCCGGGACGCGGTGGGCCCGGAGAACTTCTTCCTGTTCGGGCTCGAGGCCCGGGAGGTCCGGACCCTGCGGGAGCAGGGATACCGTCCCCGGGAGGTCTGCCGGGACACCCCCGACCTCCAGGAGGCCGTCAGCCTGCTGCAGGAAGGGGCCTTTTCTCACGGGGACCGCGATCTGTTCGCTCCCCTGACGGAACGCCTCCTCGAGAGCGACGAGTACATGGTGTGCGCCGATTTCGCGGCCTACGCGGCATGCCGTGGACAGGCGACCGCCACCTACTCGGATTCTCGAACCTGGACGCGCATGTCCATTCTCAACACGGCCCGCATGGGACACTTCTCCTCGGATCGCTCCATCGCCGAGTACTGCCGGGACATCTGGCACGTGGATCCGGTCCCGGTGGAGTGCTAGGGGATTCAGGAGGACGCATGCGCATCGACACGGAGGTGAAGCTTCTCAAGATCCGCCGGACCAAGATCGTGGCGACCATCGGTCCGGCCTCGTCCGATCCGGACGTCATTCAACGGCTCATCGAGACCGGCGTGGACGTCTTTCGACTCAACATGAGCCACGGGACCCACGAGACGCACCGGGGGGCCTTCCACGGGATTCGAAGTGCCTCGGCCCGTTGCGGCAAGCCGGTGGGCATCCTGGCGGACCTCTGCGGGCCCAAGATCCGGGTGGGGGCGTTCGAGAACGGGTCCATCCGCCTGGACCCCGGCCGGCCGGTGGTGGTCACCACACGGGACGTGGTGGGCCGCCCCGGAGTGATCCCCAGCCGGTACCCCGCCCTTCACGCGGACGTGCAGGCCGGTGCCCGAATCCTCCTGAACGACGGAAACCTGGAACTGCTCGTGGAGGGGGTGGACGGCCGGGACATCGCCTGCACGGTGGTGCACGGGGGAGAGCTCGAGGACCACAAGGGGATGAACCTGCCCAACGTCGGCGTGTCCGCCCCGTCCCTCACGGAAACCGACCGCGGGGACGCCCGGTTCGCGCTGGACCTGGGGGTCGACTTCCTGGCCCTCTCCTTTGTGCGACAAGGGGGCGACGTCCGTGCCTTGCGCGATCTCGTCCGGGAGTGCGGCTCCCGTGCCTCCATCGTCTCCAAGATCGAAAAGCCGGAGGCCCTGGACCACATCGACGACATCATGGAAGCCTCCGACGCGATCATGGTGGCCCGCGGTGACCTGGGGGTCGAGCTTCCCGCACAGCAGGTCCCCCACGTCCAGGACCGGCTCATCGACATGGCCCGGCACTACCGGATCCCGGTGATCGTGGCCACCCAGATGCTCGAATCCATGATCGAGCATGCCCGCCCGACCCGGGCGGAGGTGACCGACGTGGCGAGCGCAGTGCGCACCGGAGCCGACGCCGTCATGCTCTCCGCCGAGACGGCGTCCGGCCGGCATCCCTTGGAGGCGGTGGCCATGATGGACAGCATCGCCCGACAGACCGAAGGCTACCAGTGGTTTCGAGGGGCTTTCGGAAGCTTTGTCCCCGGAGCCCTTTCCACACCGCCTATCCCGGTCGAGGACGCCGTCGCCCGCTCCACGGCCCAGTTGTCCCGGGACCTCCTGGTGCGAAGCATCGTGGTCCTCTCGAAACGCGCCCGCTCCTTCTCCATCATGAGCTCGGCCCGGCCTGCGGCCCCCATCGTGGGGGTGTCCGCGGACGACCACATCGGTCGTTTGGGATCCCTGCTCTGGGGGGTCCTCCCCATGCACGTGCCGGAGGACCGGATGCACGCACCGAACGACCTGGCCCGGGAAGCGGCCCTGCGGTTCGGACTGGCCGAGCCCGGTCAGACCATCCTCATGGTCCGGGGCTTTTCCACCGACCCTCAAGAGAACACGCCCAACATCACGGTCCTGACCGTGTAGGAGGCGAACGGGACGTCCTGCGGGCGAAGAAACGGATGTTTGTTTGATAATGGTCGTATTGATTCCAGGCCCTGAGGGCTTCCATGTCTCGCATGAAGACCTTCCACATTTTCGGCAGATTCCATATAAGTGCTTTGAATAAATAAATAAACTTTTTTTCGATCAGAGCGGGTGTGTCGGCTCGAAAGGCCTTGACAGCAAAGGATGGATCGGTCAGACTGGCCCAAAAGGTCCGATGTTTCAGGTGGCGAACGGACGCATGAGGGTTCTGAGGAAGGGGAGTGTCGTGGCGCAGCGGACCAAGCATGAGCGGATCCTGAGCCAGGTCGAGAACAGCATCCTCACGAGGCAGCTCAAGCCCGGGGACAAGCTTCCGCCGGAGCGGGAGCTTCAGGAGAAGTACCAGATCGGCCGGGGGACGGTGCGCGAGGTCCTCATCGCGTTGCAGCAGAAGGGACTGATCGAGATTCGGAAAGGGGCCAAAGGCGGCGCCTTCGTCCGGGAGGTGGACAACGAATACGCCAGCGAGACCCTGGCCCTGCTCATCCGCCACGGCCGGGTCTCCGTGAAGCATCTCGCGGACTTCCGGGAGGTGGTCGAGGTGACCACCGCCGCGCACGCCGCCGAGCGGGCCACCCCGGAAGACATTCGACACCTCAAGGAGCTGCTCGCAAAAGGGCAGTTCCTGATGCGTTCGAACGAAGACAGCTACCGGGAGTTCTACCAGTGGGAGCTGAACATGCACAGGGAGCTGGCCAGGATCTCCCGCAACCCCATCTTCGAGTGGATCTCCGGAACCCTGTACATCAGCATGGAGCCGTTGAGCTTCTACATCAACAAGGTCCCGACGGAGCACGACGAGGTGTTCGAGGACTGGCAGGACATCGTCGAGTCGATCGAGCACCGTGAGGTCCTGAAGCTGATCTCCATTGTGAAGTCGCACATGTTGACGTACCGGCGCGTCATGGAGAAGGAAGCCAGGGAGATCCCCGTGCCGTCCGTTTGAAGTGCGATGCTGTGGACCCGAGTGAGTTTCGGGGACACCATACGTAATTCAAACAACTCCTTGTGAAAACGCGACCCCTTCTTGAATTACGCATGGTGTCCCCACAACTCTGGTGTCCCCGAAACTCTTCGGGCCGACCTTCTGCGAGGAAGGAAGCCATGTTCTGGCAGCAAATGGTCAACGCCATCAGTCTGGGTGCCCTGTATGCCCTGCTGGCCATCGGCTACACCATGGTCTACGGCATCATCAAGCTGATCAACTTCGCCCATGGCGAGATCTTCATGTGCGGGGCCTTTTTCACCTGGTGGTTCATGTCGGCCCTGGCGTTTCCCTTCCCCGTCGCCGCCCTGGCGGGCATCCTGCTGGCGACGGTGGTCGGCCTCGGGGTGGAGCGGATCGCCTACCGCCCCCTCCGCAACTCCCCTCGATTCAACGTGGTCATCAGCGTCCTGGGCATGTCCATCTTTCTGCAGAACATGGCCCGAATCGTCTGGGGTGCCGAGTCCCAGGTCTTCGATGTGTTCTTCGACCTCCCGCCCGTCCTGATCGGGAACGTGGTGATCACCGTCAAGAAGATCGTCATTCTGGCGACCTCCCTGGTCCTTATGACCGCCCTGGGCGTTTTCGTGCAGAAGACCTATCTCGGAAAGGCCATGCGGGCGACGGCGGCGGACGGGGAGGCTGCGGAGATGATGGGCATCAATGCCAACGCCGTGGTGGTGCTGACGTTTGCCGTCGGCTCCGCCATGGGGGCGGTGGCTGGCATCCTCTTCGCCATCAACTACAACAGCATCGACCCTTTCATGGGGTTCAACGCGGGGTTGAAGGCTTTCACCGCGGCGGTCCTGGGGGGGATCGGCAACATTTACGGGGCCATGCTCGGGGGCATCCTCCTGGGCGTGTTCGAGGGCATCGGGGCGGGGTACATCTCCTCCATGTACCGGGACGCGTTTGCGTTCGGCGTGCTGATCCTGGTCCTCATCTTCAGACCGGAAGGGCTCTTGGGTGAAACCGGACGATTCAAAAAGCGAAACCAGGCTGGATGACCTCACCGGGGGGTCCCAGGCCGGCGTCCAGGACCGGGAGCAGGGCCTGCTCGTCCGCCTGGCCGGGGCCTTCGCCCTGTCCCGCTGGTATGTGAAGGCCCTTCTCCTTTCGGCCGCTCTGGTTGTCCCCTTCGTGGTTCCGGGCAACTATGCCATGCGGATCATCATCTACATCGGGCTCTATGTGGTCCTGGCCCTCGGTCTGAATGTGGTCATGGGATTCACCGGTCTGTTGAACATCGGCCATGCCGCCTTCTACGCGGTGGGGGCCTACACCACGGCCGTCCTGATGGTGGATCACGGCATGTCGCTCTAGCTGTCCATTCCGGTGGGCATGGCGCTGGGAACCCTTGTGGGCGTCCTCCTCGGGTTCCCCACCTTGCGGGTGCGGGACGACTACCTGGCCATCGTCACCCTCGGGTTCGGGCAGATCGTGTACATCGTGGCCAACAACTGGATGGGCCTCACCCGGGGGCCTCGCGGCATTCCGGGGGTTCCGGCTCCCAGCATCGGTTTTTTCGACTGGCGCTACGTCATCGACAGCTACCCGGCCTACTACTATCTGATTCTCTTCTTCGTTCTGATCACCATCTACGCGTGTGTGCGGATCGTCGACAGCCGGGTCGGCCTGGCCTGGCTGGCCATTCGAGAGGACGAGGACGTCGCCGCGGTCATGGGAATCAACCTGGCCTATTACAAGACCATGGCGTTCGGGTTCTCCGCCGCCCTGGGGGCGCTGGCCGGCAGCTTCTTCGCCGTGTTCCAGAGCTTCGTGAGCCCGAACAGCTTCACCGTCCTCGAGTCGGTGATCATCATCACCATCCCCATCCTCGGCGGCCTGGGCAGCATTCCGGGGACGGTGGTGGGCGCCATCATCATGATCGGCGCCCCGGAGCTTTTTCGGGCCGCCAGCGAGTACCGCATGGTGATCATGGGTGCGTTCATGGTGGTCATGATGATCGTGCGGCCCGAAGGATTGTTCGGCAAGAAGCTCTATCAGCAGGCATACAAGGTGTAGCGCATGGCCCTGTTGTCCGTCCGAAAGCTGGTGAAGCGTTTCGAGGGTCTGACCGCCCTGAACCGATTCAGCCTCGATGTGGAGGAGGGCGAGGTCGTCGGCATCATCGGGCCGAACGGATCCGGCAAGACCACCTTCTTCAACGTCCTGTCCGGCATGATTCCGGCCAACGGGGGGGAGGTGCGCTTCGACGGCCGTCCCGAAAACCTGCTGGACCGGAAGACCCATCAGATCATCGGCCTGGGCATCGCCCGGACCTATCAGAACCAGCGGCCCTTCAACAACCTGTCGGTCCTGGAGAACCTGATGGTGGGGGGGCACTGCCGCACCCGGGCGGGGCTTGTTTCCGCGCTGCTGCGTCTTCCCGGGGCCCGGCGGGAGCGGGAGCGATTGAAGGAACGCGCCGGGGAGGTCATGGCGCTCTTCGGCAACCGGTTGCGCAGCGTGGAGACCAACCCGGCCTGGACCCTGTCCTACGCCAACCGCCGGCGGCTCGAGATCGCCCGGGCCCTGATGTCCGAGGGCAAGCTCCTCCTCATCGACGAGCCCACGGCCGGCATGAACCCCACCGAGTCGCTTCAGCTGGCCGAGACCATTCGCACCATCAATCAAAAGGGCATGACGGTCCTGGTGATCGAGCACGACATGAGCTTCATTCGAAACCTGTGCTCCCGCGTGGTGGCGCTGGATTACGGAGAAAAGATCGTCGAGGGGTCCTTCTCGGATGTTCGAAACCATCCCAAGGTCATTGAGGCCTACCTGGGCCGGGATTGAGAGCGGCATGCTGAAGCTCACCGAGGTCACAACCCATTACGGCCCGATCCGGGCGCTGGACAACGTCTCCATCGAGGTGGGCCCCCATGAGATCGTGTCGCTTCTGGGCGGAAACGCGTCCGGAAAATCCACGACCATGAAGACCATCCTGGGAATCGTGAAACCCACCACCGGTACGGTGGTCTTCGACGGGGAGCGGATCGACGGGCTCACCACCCACCAGGTCGTGCGCCGGGGCATCTCTCCGGTGCCCGAGTCCAGAAGGGTGTTCGCCCGCCTCACGGTCCTGGAGAACCTCGAGATGGGCGCGTTCATTCGCCGCAAGAGTCAGGAGTACGACTTCGACGCGGAGCTGGATCGCATCTTCGACCTCTTCCCCCGCCTGGGGGAACGTCTTCATCAGGATGCGGGGACCCTGAGCGGTGGGGAGCAGCAGATGCTGGCCATCGGGCGCGCCCTGATGGCCAAGCCTCGAATGATCATCATGGACGAACCTTCCATGGGCCTCTCCCCCAGGCTGGTGGACGAGGTGTTCGACATCATCGAGAAGGTGAGCGGGGTGGGCATTCCCATTTTTGTGGTGGAGCAGAACCTGAGAAAGGCCCTTTCCATCGCGGATCGTGGGTACATTCTGAACGGCGGGCGGATCGTGCTGGAGGACTCTGCCCGCAACCTGCTGCAGAACGAGAACGTGATCAAGGCGTACCTGGGTGAGGCGTAAACCGTGCAACCTTTTTTCAACCACGAACAAGGAGGAGGGATCATGAAGACATCGCATTGCTTGATCGTGTTCCTGGCCATGGTGTTGACGGCGGGCCTCGTCGTGCCGGCTGCAGCCGCCGACACCCTCGGACTGGGCCTCTGCGCCCCCATGAGCGGCGGGGCCGCATCCTGGGGGGAGAAGTCGGAGGTGGGGGCGAAGTTCGCCATTGAGCGGATCAACCAGCGCGGGGGAGTGGTGCCCAAGGGTAAGAGCAAGGCCCTGAAGCTGGAGCTGATCGAGCTGGCCGACGACAAGAACGATCCCCGGGAGGGCGCCTCCATTGCCCAGCGGTTCGTCGACAACCAGAGGATTCTTGCCATGATCGGCCCGCTGACGAGCACCGTGGCCCTGGCCCAGGCACCCATCCTGAACAAGCACGGCTTGACCCAGCTGGCCATCGGCGCCACCGCTCCCAGCTACACCGATGCGGGCCCCTACTCTTTTCGACTGATCCCGACCGACGCCTTCCAGGGCCGGTACATCGCCAAGTGGGCGAACGATCAGGGAAAGTGGAAGACCTATGCCGTGATCTACGTCAACGACGACTACGGCAAAGGCCTGGCCGACGTCTTCCAGACGGGGCTCGAAGAGGTCGGTGTGGACGAGGAGAACATTGTGGCGGTGGAGGCGTTCCTGCCCAATGACACCGACTTCTCCGCCCAGCTGGCCAAGATCAAGGGCAAGGACCCCGACGTGCTGTTCATCGCCGGGCACTACAAGGAAGGCGCCCTGATCGCAAGGCAGGCCCGGGAGCTGGCGCTGGACGCACAGATCCTCGGGACGGACGGCATCGGTCACCCGGAGTACATCAAGGTCGCCGGCAAGGCCGCCGAGGGAACCATCTATACCGGCTACTTCTCCCTGGAGGACGAGCGGCCCTACATCCAGCAGTGGGCCGCGGAGTTCAAGAAGAAGTTCGGCTATGACCCGGGCCTCGTGGAGGCCATTGCCAACGACTGCGTGGAGATGGCGGCCAGGGCCATCGAGGTGGGAGGAGACAATCGCCGTGATCTGGCCATGGGGCTTTCGGCCATCGGAATCTACTACCCACCGCTGATGGGCGCCCTGGGAGAGAACCGGTTCGACGCCAACGGCGACATGGTGCGGGACATGCTCATGTACGTTGTCAAGGACGGGACCGCCGTGTTCTACGAGTAGACCAGGCGGGGCGGTCCGCCCTACCGGCGGTCTTCGACGGCCGGCGGGAAGGGCCGGACCGCGGCCCCGATTCACCCGGTAGGCCCCGAGGAATGGAGACGAAGGAATGAAGGAACTGGTGGAACGATGGGACCTGGCGCCCGGCTCGAGCATCTCCCGGGTGCTGACCGGACTCTGGCAGATCGCCGATATGGAGCGCGGCAGCCGCGAGCTGGATCTGAAGGCAACCGCAGAGGCCATGAGACCCTATGTGGAGGCGGGCTTCACCACCTTCGACATGGCCGATCACTACGGATCGGCCGAGGTCATCGCCGGCCTGTACGCGGAGGAGCACGGGCACGACACGGCGGAGCTGTTCACCAAGTGGGTTCCGACACCCGGTCCGGTCGACCGCCAGGAGGTCCGCGCGGCTGTGCGGAGGGCGTTGGACCGCCTGCGCGCGGACCGGCTGGATCTCCTCCAGTACCATGCCTGGAACTACGCCGACCCCAGCTATCTGGACACCCTGCTCCACCTTCAGGAGCTCAAGAGCGAGGGGTTGATCCGACACCTCGGCCTGACCAACGTGGACACGGTCCATCTGGGCATGATCCTGAACAGCGGCATCGAGATCGTTTCCAACCAGGTGTGCTTCTCGCTGCTGGACCAGCGCGCCCGGACCAACGGCATGCTGGACCTTTGCGCAAAGCGGGGGGTCACGGTCCTGGCCTTCGGGACCGTGGCCGGCGGGTTCCTCACGGAACGGTGGTACGGACGGCCCGAGCCGGACTGGAACGGACTGGAGACCTGGTCCCAGATGAAGTACGGGCGCTTCATCCGGGAGGTCGGGGGGTGGAGCAGGCTTCAGGACGTCCTGGAGGTGGTTCACGGCATCGCGGAACGCCACGGGGTGTCCATGGCCAACGTGGCCTGCCGGTACATCCTGGACCAGCCGGCGGTGGGAGGCATCATCGTCGGGGCCCGTCTGGGCGTCCGCGAGCACCGGGAGGACAACCTCCAGCTGTTCCGGTTTTCCCTCTCCGAGACCGACCGCGAGGAGATCCGGCGGGTGGTGGACTCCCTCCAGCCGATCCCGGGGGACTGCGGGGACGAGTACCGCCACCCGCCCTACCTCACGGCGGCAGGTGACCTCAGC
>CAYYVD010000176.1:0-10350 GCA_964475045.1 uncultured Desulfobacterales bacterium
GAGGTTGGTAGTGGCTGCTGCTGCACGGTGGGCGAGGTCGTTCTTCCACCCAGGTACTCCCAGGCTTTGAAAATCATCCCAGCAGGCGGTCTGGTCGTCAGCGTGGGTGCTGCCCCCGACGAGCGTGAGGTTTTCTTGGTCTATGGCGTTCTGCATGGCTCCCGGTGGAGTCCAAAGGACATGGGGAAGCAGGGAAAGGCATCTAGCCATTATCTTCCACCTCCCCCACGCTGAAGGTCACAGGGTCGTATGCCGTGACTTTCGATTGCAGAACGTAAAGTTTTTCCCGCCGGGCGTCTCTTACCTCGGCGGGAATAACTATCTCCTGCGTCTCTACTGGTTCTGGTATCTTCTCGTATGGTATCTTCTCGGCTGGTTTCTCGATGGCAGGGGGGCGCAAGGTTTCCTCATACGCCCGGCGCAGCAGATCGCCCACGCCGCCCATGTGCAGGTTGCCTTTCTCATCGAACATAGGCATATCAATGAAAGGTGCCGAGACATGGGTTTTCTTCCTGCCCGCCACCATGTCGCACTCAGCGACATAGAGCAATCCCGAATGGTTTTCCCTTATGGTGAGGTTCGTTATGGTAATGTCCATGCCGAACCCCCTACCGTGCGCCGTCGTTGAAACCCTGTATCCAGAGGGAGATCGTGCCAGCCGTCCTGCCCGTGTAGGCCACCTTTATCTTGCGCGGGACGAACATATAGACCTCGATGGTATCCAGCGTGTGAGCCACGCCGTACTGCTTGTAATCCGTTCCCGAGTCCTCTATGGCACCCTCATCGTCATCAGCGGAGAGAAGGCCGGTGATGGTGATAACACCGTCAAACTCATCCTGGTCGTCCGTGTCAGAGATAATGCGAAGGTGTTGCCAGAGGCCGAAGTCTATCATCGCGGAGGTCAGGGCAGCATCGTCGTCCTCGTCCCATATCTGGATAAGTGGGCTTTCATCGCGCCGTTGCATAGTCCCACCTCCTTAATCTTCGAGGAATCCGATCTCCTCGTCTCCCACTTCCTCTTCTTCCGCGAAACCAGAGAAGGTCTTTTCGACCGCCTCAGGTTTGTCGCCCCGCATCTTGTTCATGGCGGCCTTCAGCTTTTCGCGTGCCTTGCGCTCATCGACACTTGTGACTTCCATGTCGTCGAGCTGCTTGTAGAAGGCTCCCTTGCGCCGCCTCGTCCGTTTAAAAGCCTTTGCGGGGTCCTCGTTCGGCCTGCCGAACCAGAGGTGAGACGCGCCTGCGGGTACATTTGCACTTTCGCCCACGTCGATGACGTATTCCTGCCCCGCGTAAGCGTCGATAAAGGGCAGGGTGCTCTTGTTGTGGATCTTCACGTTTGCCATTGTTACTCCTTAAATCCAGCCGTAGGCGAAGAACGGAACGTCCTCAAGGCCACTCGCATCCGTCCCATCGGGAAGCTCGTTCGCCACCACGCACAGGTCGATAGCGGCGTCCGCGTCTCCCGCCGTGGTGCACTCAAGCCTGTCGTTGGCACCGTCGTCGTAGTACAAGTCCACGCCTTCCCCGCCGTCGCTGTTCACGATCTTGAGGAAATAGCGCGGGTCGGTGGTGGCTATGAACACATCGTTGTCCACGCCGCCGGTCAGGTCGGCAACAAGGCGGTCGGGATGCGTACCGTCGTCGTCGAAGGTCAACTTCGCCGAGCCGTTACCGGCAGCGGCACCCGCGTCGTGTTTGATAACGACATAGATGCCATCCCCGAAGTTGAGCAAAACGTCTGCGGTGTCGTTCGCGCAGTTGCAGGCCAGGTAGGGGCCGTTAGGCCCAAACTTGACATACACCTCGTTCCCTCCGGGAGTGTCGTCGTCCGTGACGGTATGCGTCTGCCCCGCCGCCGCGAAGGATGAACTGCCCAGGGTGGGGGTGTTGTGTCCAACGGCTATCTTGTCGTTCTGGTAAATGTAGCCAAGCTCGTAATAGCCATAGGGCATGAACACCATGCCGAGACATTCGCGGAACTTGCCGCTGATCTCGGAAGCGTCCTCGCCGCCTGCGGGATAAGAGTCGTCGAAGGTGATGGTGCCGGTGATTATCCCGAAGTTGCGGTTCTTGAGGGATTGCACCGTGTAGATGCCTTCCCCATGATCGTACTCTACTTCGATTGCCATTGTCGTACCTCCTTAAAGGTAGAAGAATTGAGCGGCCCCCGGAGGTGGAGGCCGCTCATTGTCGCGTTGTTTAGCTTCCTACGCTCTCGCGTCCGAACAGGTAGGCGTCGATGGCGGTAACAGCGCCGTCACTCGTTTCCAATGCCACCGCAAACTCCCCATCGGCCCCGCTCGGTGCGGCGTCGGTGCAGACGAGAGTGGCGTCAGTCTTGATGATGGCGTGCCCATCGGTATAGGCGTCCGAAGATACCACCATATCCTCGACTACCCCACGGAACTTCATCCAGGCGAAATCGCCCGATGTTACCGCTTCCAGGGGTACGATGATGCGGTGACGCACCACCTCGTCGGTGATAGCCTTTGTGACCGGCCCCGTCCCGTCGAACATCTCCTGGTAGGGGGTATTGGCCGTGAGGTTAGCGTGGGCCTTCGCCCAGACGAACGCGCCGCCTTCCTCGTCCTGGTATTCCCGCCCGCCGTAGGTGCCGAGAGTTTCGTTAACCGGACCTGGTAGCTGTCCCATTATCTATCCCTCCCTTCCTAGATGGACTCTTCGTCGATGTCGCGTACCTGCACGTTGGCGCGCGGCTTACGGCAAACCAGGTTCCCGGCCCACCAGATGTAAGCCACGGCCGCATCCTGGCCGGTAGGCTCACGGAAGGGCACGAAGATGAAATCACGCTTGGTGTGCGTGATAAGCTCCGTCACCTTCTCGTTGATCCACCACAGCCTTTCGGCGGTGCAGTAGGTGTCCGCGAATACGGGCACCTGGTTGAGCAGGACGTTGGGGAAGCCGAGCGAAGGCTTGCTCATGTCCGATACGAGCTGGTGGGGCTGCAAGGTTTCCTTGAGCTTGTCCAGCAGGTCGGGCGTGGTGAGTCCCATCGTTGCCTTCCCCGCGCCGCCCGCCAGCGATGCGCTATGCGAGCGGTTGGCCAACTTGTAGGTAAGCGGCCTGTCTACGCCTCCATTGGCGTAGTAGCCAGCTTCCAGCACATCGTAGGTCGTGCGTGAAAGCCCGCCTATGTCGTCGTAGTTGGTGCCGTCGTCGATGATGTTCGCAAGCCCGTCAATGTCGGACTCGATGCCCTCACCACCGCTGCCGTCCAGGTACATATCCTCGTTCAGCCTTTCGGCGAGTGAGGACTTGGCGTTGGTCACTTCCTCCTCGATCATCTCGAAGAGAGCGAGGTCGGTTCCCTCCACCAGCAGCCGTTCATGCCCCGAGATGTTGATGGCCACCGAGTACAGGCGCCAGTCGAAAAGCATCTCCTTGAAGGGGTTCATCGGGTCGCGGTTAAGCTCCTGATGCCCCTTGTAGGACATGACGTTGGTGTTGCGGCTAGTCGTGATCTTAACCGCCAGCTTGCGTCCGCCCCTTTTCTTGAGGCCGCGCTGCTTCATGCGGTTGAGCAGGACGTTGTCCTGGAACACCTGGTCCTCGACTTTTCCGAGGATCTGGTCACGCACGGCTAGGTTGATCTTATCCCAATCAATATCTGCCACTTCAAGTCACCTCCATAGGTTTATCCGCTGTCTCTGAATTGCTTTAAAGCCCTTTCAGCGGCGGTAGAGCCTTCGTATTTGGCTTTACCTGGGGAGGATGCAGAACCGGGTTTCATGGACGTGGGTTGGTTCGCGCCTTTCTTCATCTGCCTTACGGCCTGATTGCGCCCCTGTTTCTTCGCAGTCTCGCGCACACGGTCGAAATAGACGGCCCTGAAGGTCGCCCACATCGAGGGCATGCCCCTTTCGTCGGCATGGAACTGTAAGGCGTCCCACAACAGTTTTTCGTCCACGTCGGGATGCTGGCTTTTTATCTCGCCCAGCTCCCGCGCCCATCGCTCTTCGAGGAATAAGCGCATCGCCGTATCGTCTCGGTCGGGTTGCTGCGGTTGCGCCGGGGCTTGCGGTACTACCCTCTGCCCTCTCTGCGCCACTTCCGAGGCCGCTTCAAAGTCTCCCGTCCACAGATGTTGTAACGCCTCTGCGAGCCAGGGGTTTGCTTTGAGCGTGTTTCCCAACTTGTTCAGATCAGCGTTGCGTTCGGACCATTCTTCCAGCTTTGACAGGTTGGACTCGAACTCGCGTTCTTTTTCCCTTACTCCCTGCATAACGCGGGTGAAATGATCCTGCCGGTAGTAGCCCTGTATGGCTTCTCGGACTGATACTTGGCTCCCGTCTTTGAGCGTCACCACAGAGTCGAGATATTCGTCGCTCAAGGTGCTTGGCTCGGCGGGTTGGCCCTCGTCCTCGTCGCCGCCTTCGCCTTCCGGCTCTCCTCCTTCTTCCTCCCCACCTTCGCCGGTGGGCTTACCGTCGTCCGCTTCTTCGCCGCCTGCGGATTCGGTATCCTCATCGCCGGTATCCCCTTCGGGCGGCGGTTCGGTTGTACCCTCATCCTCTCTTTGCATGAAGCGGTTTTGTGCCGCCTGGAATCCCATGTCTCCGACCTGGCCTGTTCCGGGCACTACTTCAAAGTCGCCAATGTCTCCGATTTCCATGTTTTCCTCCTTGTGACTCCCCGCAGGGGTATTGACAGGTCAAGCCCTGCTCGCGGGGGTGGTCATACTGCGGGTATTTAAAAGGCGGGGGGTTGCCCTCCCGCCATCATCATCTGCAAAAGCTCCGGGGGTATGTCGCCCGGCGGTGCCCCTCCGCCTCCCATGCCCATACCGCCCATGCCCATGTCGGGCGGGGGGGCTGGCGGAGGTTGCGGCGGTGGCATGGGCGCTTCGGGCGGCGCTTCCGGCAACATCAACTGTTCGGGGGCCGGGGGAGGCTCCTGCTTCGGCGCGTTCATATCCTCCGCTTTCTTTACGATCGTCTCCCAGTCCTCGATGTTGTATTCGCGCAGAAGCACCTCGTCCAGCGCCGGTCCTATGATGTTGCGCAAATCCTTGAGCTGTTCGCGCTTCAGCTCCCGCGTGTTGCGCGTCATGGGTTCGGCCTCCGCCGTGTAGTCGTACTGCTCGTAAACCTCTTCGAGCTGGAAGGAAAGCTCATCGTGCACCGTCTCGTCGTCCTCGTTCACGTTAAGGCAAGGCTCGGTGTTCACCCTCGCTTCCAGCAGGGTCCTGTAGAAATCCTGGCCGAGTATCCTTTCCCACCTGTCCGATTCGTAGAACTGCATAAACAGGGCGGCGGCTATGCGGCCTATCCTGCGCAACGTAGCCTGGTGAAACTCCAACTTCGTGCGCGGCCTTCTCTCCGCGATCTCCTGCACGGTGCGCATGGCCGAAAAGTCCCTCACGCTGCCGGGCTGCTTGCCCTGCATTATTTCGTGCATGCCCGATACATATTCCGCGTCCGCTATGGACTGGCCGTGGCCGTCCACCACATACTGCGGTATCTGCGGCGGGTTAAGGCGCTCGATCTTCGTGCCCGTGCGGTGCGTGACGACCAGGTCAGGGCGGCCCGAAAGCTCGGAGGCCTTAACCCCGCTTCTCGCGTCCTTTAACCACACCGGATTTCCATGCGCCGTGGCATTGTCGGACACCTGCGAGCGCCGCTTGTTTATCTCCTGCTGTATGGACACGATGTTATCGATCTCGCCTATACCCCAGAAAGATTCGTCGTCGGGGTAATTTGGCAACACGGCATAGGGCCATTCGCCGTGCCAGAATGGGTTTTTCTCGTCCTTGAGTATCTTCTGCCCCACGAAACATATATGCCTGCCGCCGGGATAGACCGGCACTTTGTCCTCGTCGCCGCCTTCGCCCTTTTCCTTTTTGTAGGATTCGTCTCGTATCCAGCACTCGACGTAGAGCACCTTACGCAGCAGGTCCTGTATGCCCTTGCCTAAATACACGCCGTTCTCTTCCTCGGCGGTGAGGGAGGGGTATGCGACCTTCGAGACTTCCTTGATCTCGGTTATCTGCTGGGCGCTTTCCTCCATCTCCTTCAGCCCGTCGTCGGCTGAAAGCCCCTCTGCGGCTTTGCCGTGCAGCTTCTTGACCTCGGCGATCGTCATTATCTTGGCCTCAAAGACGTACCTCGCGTCCTTGAGCGATTTCGCCATCGGGTCGGGGAAGAAGCATTTAGGGGATATGCGGGTAAGCGACACATCGCCTTCCAGCCCCGCGTCGGGATCCCAGCCCACCTTGAATACCGCGCTGCCGTACTTGAGGCTGGTTTTCTGCCCCATGACGAACTCAAGCGGCCATTCATATCTCTGCGAAACGTATTGCAGCAGGTAGTCGAGGGCCATAGCCGTTGCCAAATCTCCCCCTTCTACCGGCTTGATGGAGGCCCGCATGGTGGAGTCGGCCATGACCGCGAGCTGGTTTTCCACGATGGGAAAGCATACGTTGACGGTGATCTGCGCCCGCCACTTCTCAAGCTGCCGCTCCCATTGTTTGCCGCGATAGAAGCGGTCGGCCTTCTTCCAGCGTGCCGCGTCCGGCCTCTGCGCCTCGCGTGCGTCCTCGAAAAGACTGTGCAACATGCGCCCCAGGCTTTCATCGCCCTTCTTGACGCTATTGTTTTCCTTTTCCCACCATATAGGCAGCTCTACGGTTTGGCTCATAGCGCGTTAGCCTCCAACTGCATAGGCACTTCGTTCTTCAATACCTCGCCGCTCTCGGGGTCGGTATATTCCCATGTGCTCTCGGCCTCAAGCCTGCGCATCTCGCTTTTGAGCTGGGCTTTTGAAGATATGCGCTTGCCCCCGAAAGCCAGGTAGTTGTCCTCACGGAAGCCCGCGCCCTCGACAAAGGTCGCGGCCAGCGAATACTTGCGCCCCGCTCCCGCGCCGCAGACAGGGCACAATGCGTGCTGCGTGTCCTGCGTGGAGTGGCGGAACTCGTCAAAGGTTTTCTCACAATTCTTGCAGCGGAACTCGTAGATAGGCATGTCTCACCTCATGCGTAAAGCCATGAATCGTCGGGGTCGAACGAACTCGCCCCCAGCAAATCCTCTATGTCGTCCTCCGGGGCCGCTCCTTTGGAGACGGACTCGGCCACCTCCACCGAATCCTCTTCCTCAATGGTGTCGAAAAGCGCCCTCTCCCGCGCCGCGTACCAGTAGCAGGTGGTCATAAACCAATGGTCCTGGCCGTTGGTGGAAAGCCATACCAGCTTGAAATTGCCGTCCTGGGTGCGCGTTTCCGTGCGGTAAAGCGTCTCGGCCTGGGCGCAGTACGACTTGTAATCCTTCTGCGATTGCCCGACCAGCCTTATGTCGTCGGGCGAAAAGAACATGCGTATATCGCCACGGTTGAAAGCCTTTACGACCTGGGAGATCATGGGGTTGCGGTCGGTATAGACGAACCCCGCTTTCTCGTCGTAACGGAACACCTCGGTCGCTTTCTCCTGCTTGTTCTGGTAGTTGAAAAGCACCTTGCCGGGGTGCCTGTTCGCAAACTCCACGGCCCCCGTTGTGTCCGGCAGGTAGTCCACGACGACCGAATTGACGCGGTACGAGTCCATGAACCTGTCCAGGTCGGACCACGATGCGGCCGTTTCGAGCGCGTACACTCCCTGCAAGTTCCCTATGACCATGTAGTGGGTGCCGCCCCCGCCCTTCTTGCCCTGGTCTATCCCTGCCAGCACCAGGCCGCTGCGGTCGGGGTTATCGTTCGTGCAGTTGCGCAATATCTGGTCGCGCCTTATCTTCGCCTCCGGGTCCGCTACCGGCTTCGCCAGCACGAAAGTATGGAAATACTCGTCGGACTGCTGCTGGTAGTCGCGGATAACGTCCTTCGCGCTCTTCCACGGGCAGATCATGTGGTTTATCCAGTAGCCGCTTATCTCGCGGCCGGGATATTTGGCAACCCAGCGCGGGTATCCCGTATCCGGGTTGAATATCCTGTCCTCTTCCCGTAGCGGCTGCCTGCACGACCGGCAGATGTAAATCTGCTTCTTCTCGTCTATGCAGTCGTAAAAATTGTTGACGAAGTGCTTGCCGCACCGCGAGCACTTATGGACGATCCTCTTCTGGTCCGACTCCTTCCACATGCGGGATATGATCGCCCCGTCCGTAGTCGGGTTCGAGAAGTACCAGGTGCCCTTGTAGTCCGACGCGTCCAGGCGGCTCTTGAAATCCCCCGTGGTCAAGGGGTTCGATTTGTCCACCTCGTCGAAGGCTATGAGGTCGGCGGTGTCCATGATGCCCTCGTTGTCGCCCTCGCACCCGGCCCAGAACACCCAGCAGTTGCCCACCTTCTTCTTTACCTGGCTGTTGCCCGCTCCCTTCCCTATCTCGCTCTTGAGGTAGGGGTTCACGTCTATGAGGCCGTCCACCTTCACCGGCACGAACTTCTGCACCATGCGCAGGGTGGGAAAGGTGTGTATGCTGTTCCAGTCGCGGTGCTTCGCCGCGTACATCTCCTTGAGGCTTATAGAGGTGGAGAACCCTATCTGGCTCCCCTTCCTCACTACCTGCTCCGGTGCCCAGTCCCGCAGGGGTTCGACCAGGAAGTAATGCTGCTCGAACTCGAAAGGCCGCCTCTTGCCCCGCTCGGTGAGTATCCTGTTCTGGACTATCCACTCGATTATGTCCGGCGCGTCCGCCTCGGGGTCGGCCTTGACCTGTATGGTCTTTGCGATGGCGGCGAAGGCATAATTCTCGACGTCCTCAAGGGTTTTCAGCGGCGGCGGGGAGTCTTTTGGCTTCGCCTTCAATGACCCGCAACCTCCCTATCCTTCTCGCAAGCCGCTCCCGCAATTCCGGGTGGTCGGCGAGCTCGGTGTTTATGGCCTCCCCCACGGCGGAGACGATCAGGACCACATGCTCGGAACGCACCGTGTAAAGCTGCCCCTCCCGTATCTTGTGCCGCCTCTCTATCAGCTTGGACACCTTCTCTATGCGACCGAGCAGGCCGTCCAGTTGCTTTGCGTCAAGCTCCTCCACCTGGTCCGCTTCCAGCTGGTTCATGTATTCGGCAAGGGTGGCCGCCGCCAGCTTCACCTGTTCCTCTATGCTCGTAAGCCCCTGGTCGTTTTCCAGCGCGGACGCCAGCTCATGTATCCTGCGCCCCGCCAGCTTCGACGTCTGCTGCGTGCCACCCTTCGGCCCCGTGCTCGTCCCCCCGTGCATACGGCAGCGGGTGTATTTCGTCCCATTGAAGTACGGAAGGTTCGTGCAGCGGTCCTTCATGTTCGACCGCATGGCCCAGCAGCAGGGCAAAGACGGGTTCATGGGCGCCGGAGGCCGGTCGTCCCCATCCCATATCTTGCGCTTCTTGCCCTTCCACTCCACTATCTCCCCACGCGGAAGGTGCTCCGTCCCTACGACCTGCCCCATCTCACGTCAGCCCCGCCACTATGTCCTCGTCGGAAAGCTCTACCTCCGCCATCAGGCGCGAAAGCATCTGCTCGTACTCATCGGTGGACGAAGGCTCATACTTTCCAGCCTCCCCCGCATCTTCAACCATCGCCATCTCCGCGTCCCACGACCTGTCCTGCGGCCGGATGATCTCACGCAGGGCCATGAACACCAGCATGTTCACCATGCCGAGGGTGAGAAGGATAGCGATACCGAACATGCAGGCGATGACGATAAGGACGGTCTCCATAATGCCTCCTGAAATGAGGGCGGGGAGGCCGGTACGACCTCCCCTAACGGTATGGATTGAAGGGAACGGCAGGTTATGTGGGGATACCTGCCTCAATATAGCCGATGGTAGCAAGGATATTTGGCATTGTCAATAGGGAAGGGGAAGGAAACCGCAGGTGGGGGTGGGAGAAAAAAAAGAGAAAGAAAAAAGAAAAAGGGGGGTGGGGATGTGCGCATAGGGGTTAACCCACAACATCATACAGAGGAACGGGCGGAGCGGGGTTGTGCGTCCACCTGCCTCAAGCTTGGGTTTAGGGTATAGGCCTGGATCGCCAACATCTGCCCTCAATATGCGTTGTGGGGGTCCCACGGCGGTGGGTGGCGGGGGGAACATGGTACTTGACCTGGGGATATATAGATTGCCGCGTGTCTGATAATCGCTGTTATGTAAAGCTGAGCTGGGATGCAGGGATAATACAAGGGACGATGGGATATGAGGATCAGAGCTGGAGGGCAGGCCGAAACCTTCAACGTGACGTAGATGTTTAAACCATTACCCTCTGGGACCCCCCATGTACCCTCATGTATATCCATGCACATTCCATCACCCTCATGCATATTCCCCACGCCTGGTATCAGCTCACATTACCAACCTCAGGTTATCTGAAGTCATAAGGTTTTCTTATCGTACCTATTATTATTCCCTATATACCGTTACCTT
>CAYYVD010000177.1:0-10305 GCA_964475045.1 uncultured Desulfobacterales bacterium
TTCGCTACCTTCAGACCCTTCGGGAGATCTCCTCGGAGAGCAGCTCGACCACGCTCTTCCCCATCCCGATCGATCTGTTGACGCCGTTCATTCGCAAGAAGACGGAGTCGTCGTGAAAGCGGACCCGGTCCGCTTCGAACATTCACCCCATTTCCAACACACAGAAACCGGAGTCGAACCATGGAGGAAGAAACCAAAACCCAGGAAGAAACCCAGCAGCCGCCCGAGGACAAGTCCAGGCGGAAGGCCGAGGAGATCGGCAAGCCCATCGAAAAGATGACGGCGCCCGAGCTGCGCGAGGTGGCCGTGCTGATCGAGGGCGTCACCGGCGCCAGCGCCATGAAAAAGGAAGACCTGATCGCGCTCATCAAGGAGGCCTGGGGCATTGCCGAGGAGGAGCCCGCGGTCCAGTCCAAGACCACCAGGGCCGGGGCCACGGTCAAGGAGCTGAAGGACAAGATCGCCCAGTGCCAAAAGGAAAAAGAGGCCGCCCGGCGGAGCCATGACAAACGCAAGGTCGATGTCTTGAGGAAACGCATCAACCGGCTCAAGAAGCAGACCCGAAAAGCGGCCCGCGCCTGATTCGGGCCCGACACGACCGCACAGGGCCCTCCGCAGGGATCTGCCGGTGGAGGGTGCATACGAGGCAGGTGGACCAAAGGCCGTCAGGGGGGAGGCTCCCGCCCCGGCCTCTTTTTTTGCCGCGGGAAGCGAGGGCCGCGCATGAACCAGGGGGCACAGGGCAACGGCCCCGGAAGGGTGGCCGCGGTCATTCCGGCGGCAGGGGCCGGGGTCCGTATGGGGGCGGATCGGCCCAAGCAGTTCCTGCAGCTGGACGGGCGGCCCATTCTGGAGGTCACCCTCGAGGCCTTCGAGCGTTGCCCGGTGATCGGCCAGGTCCTGGTGGTCGTGCCCGGCGAGGCGGTGGCCGCATGCGAAGCCCGCATCCTGGGGCGCAGTGATTTCACCAAGGTGCGCCGGATCCTGGCCGGTGGTCCTCGAAGACAGGATTCCGTTCGCATGGGGGTGGAGGCCTGCCCTGCAGGGTGCCGTCTCGTGGTGGTGCACGACGGGGTCCGCCCCCTGGTGCGTCCGGAGCTGATCGAGCGGACCGTGGTCGAGGCCGGCCGGTGCGGCGCCGCCGTGGCCGCCCTTCCGGCCACGGAGACCGTCAAAGAGGTGCTGGAGGGGAACCGGGTTTACCGGACCCTGGACCGCGGAAGCCTCTGGATGGTGCAGACCCCCCAGACCTTTTGTCTGAAGGACCTCCTGGAGGCCCACCGGCGGGCGGAGGCCGAGGGATGGGACGAGGCGCCCGACGACGCCTCCCTGCTCGAGCGGCTCGGCCGGCCGGTTCGCGTGGTCTTGGGCGAGGAGGACAACATCAAGGTGACGACCCCGCACGACCTGGCGGTGGCGGGATTTCTCCTGAAGCGGCACAGGCAAGGGCACAAGGAGCGGAGGACCGGGTCGGACCCGGGGTGAGGGCGGCATGATTGTGCGCATCGGTACGAGGGGAAGCCGGCTGGCCCTGGCTCAGAGCCAGTGGATCGGGGAACGCCTGGAAGCGCGGCACGCCGGGCTGAAGGTGGAGCTCGTACGCATCAAGACCCGCGGCGACAAGATTCTGGACGCCCCGCTGAGCAAGGTGGGGGGCAAAGGCCTGTTCGTCAAGGAGATCGAGGAGGCCCTGCTGCGGGGAGAGGTGGACGCGGCCGTTCACAGCATGAAGGACGTCCCGACCGAGCTTCCCGAGGGCCTGGGGATTCGTGTGTTCCCCGAGCGGGAGGATCCCAGGGACGCGCTGGTGTCGGCCCGGGGGGAGCGGCTCGAGGAGCTTCCTCTCGGGGCCCGGCTGGGCACGAGCAGCCTGAGACGGGGAGCACAGCTTCTGCACCAGCGTCCGGACCTGGAGGTTCGCTCCATTCGGGGCAACGTGGAGACCCGCCTCGGCAAGCTCGCCTCGGGAGAGGTGGACGCCGTGGTCCTGGCGGCCGCCGGCCTGCGCCGACTGGGCCTCGAGGACAAGGCGACCCAGCTCCTGCCTCCCTCGCAGGTCTTGCCGGCCATGGGTCAGGGCGCCCTGGGGGTGGAGATGCGGCTGGACGACGAGGCGACCCGGGGGATGTTCCGTTTTCTCAATCACGGGCCCACCGAGCTCCGGATCCGGGCCGAACGGGCCCTCCTGGCCGGCCTGGAAGGGGGATGCCAGGTGCCCATCGCCGGTTACGCGGTCCTGAACGGGGGCACCCTGGTGCTTCGGGGGATGGTGGCGGAGGTGGACGGGAGCGCGCTCATCGCCGACGAGGCGAGCGGGGAGGCGGATTGCCCCGAGGAGATCGGGCGCCGCCTGGCCCGGAGCCTTCTGGATGCGGGTGCGGATGAGATCCTTCGAAAGGTGTACGGAGAGGGGAACCCATGACAACCGTTGATCCCGGCACGGTCTATCTGGTCGGAGCGGGACCCGGCGACCCGGGGCTCCTGACCCTGAAGGCCCGAGCGTGCATCGAACGCGCGGACGCGGTGGTGTACGACTACCTGGCCAACCCGGCCTTTCTGGCGTTTGCCCCGGAGGGCGCGGAGCTCGTGTACGCGGGCAAGCAGGGGGGGTGCCACACCCGGACCCAGGAGGAGATCAACCGGATCCTCGTGGACCTGGCCCGGGCTGGGAAACGCGTGGTGCGGCTCAAGGGCGGGGATCCCTTCGTGTTCGGCCGGGGGGGCGAGGAGGCCGAGGAGCTGGCCGCAGCAGGGGTACCCTTCGAGGTGGTCCCCGGAGTGACGTCTGCCATCGCCGTGCCGGCCTACGCGGGGATTCCCCTCACCCACCGTGACATGACGGCCACGGTGGCCTTTGTCACGGGGCACGAGGACCCCTCCAAGGAGCGTTCCTCCATCGCCTGGAACCGGCTGGCCACCGGGGCGGGGACGCTCGTTTTTCTCATGGGGGTGGGAAACCTGCCGAGCATCGCGGCGCGTCTCATGGAGCACGGGCGATCCCGGGAGACCCCCGTGGCGGTGATCCGAAGGGGCACCACGGCCGAGCAGCGCACCGTGACCGGCCCGCTCTGGGACATCGCGCGGCGGGTGCAGGATCAGGGTCTCAAGCCGCCCGCGATCATTGTGGCGGGGGAGGTGGTGTCCCTGCGGGGGACGCTGGACTGGTTCGAGCGGCGGCCCCTGTTCGGCAAGCGGGTGGTGGTGACCCGCGCCCGGTCGCAGGCCAGCGGGTTCCTGGAGCGTCTGGCCGAATTGGGGGCGGAGTGCATCCAGTTTCCCACCATCGAGGTGGTGCCTCCGGAGACCTGGGACCCGCTGGACCGCGCCATCCTGAGCCTGGACCGATACGACTGGGTGGTCTTCACCAGCGTCAACGGCGTGCGGTTCTTCTTCGAGCGGCTGGCGGCCCTCGACAAGGACGCCCGTGCCCTTCACGCCGCACGGGTGGGGGCCATCGGCCCGGCCACGGCCGGTGCGCTCCGCAGCCGGGGAATCCGGCCGGACCTGGTACCGAGCGAGTACCGGGCCGAGGCCGTGGTGGAGGCCCTGGGGGAGGGCGCCCTGGAGGGCGTGCAGGTACTGATCCCGCGGGCCGCCAGGGCCCGGGAGGTTCTGCCCGAGGAGCTTCAACGCAGGGGAGCCCGCGTGGATGTGGTGACCGCGTACCGGACCGTCAAGCCGGACAGGGACACCTCCCGGATCCGGGGCATGCTGGAGCGGGGGGAGATCGACCTGATCACCTTTACGAGCTCCTCCACGGTCACGAACTTTCTGGAGATGTTCGCCGGGGAGGAGGAGGCCCTGCTGGGCTGGATGCGCACCGTGAATGTGGCCTGCATCGGACCCATCACGGCTCAGACGGCGGAGAAGCGGGGGCTTTCCGTGGACGTGATGCCGGCTTCATACACCATCGAGGCCCTGACCGAGGCCGTGGTCGCGCGTTGCTCCGAGCCCGGTCCCGGCGCGCCGGGGTAGAAACGCACCAGGCGGAACGAGAGGAGGGAGCATGACATTCGAGAAGGAGATCCTCTGCATTGGAGCCGGCTACGTGGGGGGGCCCACCATGGCCGTCATCGCGGACCGGTGTCCCCACTACCGGGTCACGGTGGTGGACATCGACGAGGACAGAATTCAGGCATGGAACGGAGACCGCCTGCCCATTTACGAGCCGGGTCTGGACGAGGTGGTGTCCAGGGCCCGGGGACGCAACCTGTTTTTCTCGACGGAGATCGATCAAGCCATTCAACAGGCCGACATCATCTTCGTCTCCGTGAACACGCCCACCAAGACCTTCGGGCAGGGTGCCGGGCGGGCCGCGGACCTGCAGTACTGGGAGAAGACCGCGCGGCAGATCCTCCTGAACGCCACGTCGGATACGGTGATCGTGGAGAAATCCACCCTGCCGGTACGCACGGCCGCCGCCATGGAGAGGATCCTGAACGCCAGACCCGGCGGGCCGCGCTTCGAGGTGGTGTCCAATCCCGAGTTCCTGGCCGAGGGGACGGCCGTTCGCGACCTGGAGAACCCGGACCGAGTCCTGGTGGGGTCCCGTGAGACCCCTCAAGGGACCCTGGCGAGAAAGGCCATCGTGGAGATCTACGCCAACTGGGTTCCCAGGGAGCGCATCATCGAGAGCAACATCTGGAGCTCGGAGCTTTCCAAGCTGACGGCCAATGCGTTTCTGGCGCAGCGGATCTCGTCCATCAACACCATCTCGGCCCTGTGCGAGAAGACCAATGCCGTGATCGACGAGGTGGCCTACGCCATCGGCAAGGACTCCCGCATCGGGTCCAAGTTTCTGAAGGCCAGCGTGGGGTTCGGCGGATCCTGCTTCAAGAAGGACATCCTGAACCTGGTCTACATCTGCGAGAGCTACGGGCTGGAGGAGGTGGCCCGGTACTGGGAGTCGGTCGTCCGGGTCAACGAGTGGCAGGAGGAACGGTTCGTCCGGAACATGCTCTCGAACCTGTTCAATACGGTGGCGGGAAAGCGGATCGCCCTGTTCGGGTTCGCGTTCAAGGCGAACACGGGCGACACCCGGGAGTCCCCGGCCATCGCCGTGGCGCGGGGCCTGGTGGAGGAGCGAGCCCAGGTGGTGATTACGGATCCCAAAGCCTTGGAGAACGCCCGCCTGGACCTGGCCGAGGTGGACGGCAACGTGTCCTTCGAGGAGGACCCGTACCGGGCCGCGGAAGGGGCCCACGCCATCGCGGTGCTCACGGAGTGGGATCTCTACCGGACCCTGGACTACGAGCGCATCTTTCGGTCCATGATCTGGCCGGCGTTTCTTTTCGACGGCCGCAACATCCTGGACCACGAGCGGCTCCACGAGATCGGGTTCAACGTGTTCGCCATCGGCAAGGCGCCGCTGAAGCACTTCAAATAGCATCGAGGCGCGGCCGCTGCGGGGGCGGCGAAGAGCTCCGTGAGCGCAGGGCCGGGGGAGGATTGGCATGCCGAACGTGGTCGTGGTCGGAACCCAGTGGGGAGACGAGGGCAAGGGCAAGGTGGTGGATCTGCTCACCGCGAGGTCCGACATGGTGGTCCGGTACCAGGGCGGAAACAACGCAGGTCACACGCTGGTGGTGGGAGGGCGACAGACCATCTGCCACCTGATCCCCTCCGGGATCCTCCATCCGGAGAAGAAGTGCCTGATCGGCAACGGGGTGGTGGTGGATCCGGAGGTGCTTCTCGAGGAGATGGAGACCCTCCGGGAGAAAGGGATCTCCGTGGGGCCCGAAAACCTGGGGCTCAGCGAGAAGGCCCACCTCATCCTGCCCTACCACCGGGCCCTGGATGCGGCCAGGGAGACGGCCAAGGGGGACGACAAGATCGGCACCACGGGACGGGGGATCGGCCCGGCCTACGAGGACAAGGCCGGGAGGACCGGACTCCGGGCCGCGGACCTCCTGGAGCCGGGGCTTCTCGAGGACAAGATCCGGGTCAACCTGAAGGAAAAGAACTTCCTGCTGGAGCGGTTCCTGGGGGCCGAGCCCCTGGCGTTTCAGCCCATCTTCGACCGGTGCCGGGCGGTGGGCGAGGTCCTCAAACCCTACATCACCGATGTGTCCGTGGAGATCGAGCAGGCGGAGGAGAACGGCCTGAACGTGCTGTTCGAGGGCGCGCAGGGAACGCATCTGGACATCGACCACGGGACCTATCCCTTTGTGACCTCCTCGAACCCCATCGCCGGAGGGGCGTGCGCCGGAGCGGGCGTCGGCCCCAATCACCTTCACCACGTCAACGGCATCGTCAAGGCCTACACGACCCGGGTGGGGGCCGGACCGTTCACCACGGAGCTCGACGACGCCGTCGGCGACTACATCCAGGAGCGGGGGGCGGAGTTCGGTGCAACCACCGGCCGCCGCAGGCGCTGCGGATGGCTCGACCTGTTGATGGTTCGGGACAGCGCCAGGCTCAACGGCTTGAACAGCCTGAGCATGACCAAGCTGGACGTGCTCACCGGGCTGGAGACCCTGAACGTCTGTGTGGGATACGAGCTGGACGGGGCGCCCGTGAGGAGCCGGCCCTGCAGCCTGGAGCGGCTCGCCCGGTGCCGTCCGGTCTACGAGACGCTTTCCGGCTGGAAGGAGGAGATCGCCGGCGCTCGAACCCTGGACGATCTTCCCGCAACCACCCGGACCTATCTCCGCCGGGTCGAGGAGATCACCGGGATCCCCGTCGCCATCGTTTCGGTGGGTCCACGCCGTGAGGAGACCATCGTGGTCGAGGACCTCTTTTCATGATCCCATGAGTTGTTGCAGCACCCCATGACCCCCTACGACAAGACATACGACGTGATCGTCGTGGGCGCGGGCCATGCCGGCTGCGAAGCGGCCCTGGCCGCCGCCCGCATGGGACATCCGACCCTGCTGCTCACCATCAATCTGGACCTCGTGGCGGCCATGAGCTGCAACCCGGCCATCGGCGGTCTGGCCAAGGGCCATCTGGTCAAGGAGATCGACGCCCTGGGCGGGGAGATGGCCAAGGCGGCCGATCAGACGGGCATTCAGTTCCGCCGCCTGAACACGCGAAAAGGGGTGGCCGTGCGCGGGTCCAGGTCCCAGAACGACCGGGACCTCTACCGCAGGCGCATGAAGGCCGCGGTGGAGCGGCAGCCCCATCTGGATGTCCGCCAGGCCATGGTCGAGCGCCTGCTGGTGGAGGATGGCCGTGTCCGGGGTGTGGAGAGCCGCATCCGCGAACGGTTTCTCTCCCGGACGGTCATCCTGACCACCGGGACGTTTCTGCGCGGCCTGATCCACGTGGGGCTCGACCGGTTCCCGGCCGGACGCATGGGGGACCCTCCGAGCGACACCCTCTCGGATCAGCTTCGGTCCCTGGGTTTCGAGACCGGACGACTCAAGACCGGAACCACGCCGCGGTTGAACGGCCGGACCATCGATGTCCAGTCCCTGGAGGTCCAGCACGGAGACCCGGACCCGAGACCGTTCTCCTTCGAGACCACCGACATCCCGCTGCCCCAGGTCCCCTGTCACATCACCCACACCACCGAGGCGTGCCACGAGGCGATCCGTTCCGGCCTGGACCGCTCGCCCCTCTTCAGCGGAGTGATCGAGGGGACGGGCGCCCGGTACTGCCCGTCCATCGAGGACAAGGTGGTCCGGTTCGCCGAGAAACCCAGGCATCAGGTGTTCCTGGAGCCCGAGGGTCTGGAGACCGAGGAGGTGTACCCCAACGGGCTGGCCACCAGCCTGCCCGTGGACGTCCAGGTGCGGATGATCCGGGCGGTGCCCGGCTTGGAGCGGGCGGAGATCCTTCGGCCGGGTTATGCCATCGAGTACGACTATGTCAACCCGGTTCAGCTCGAGCCCACCCAGGAGACCCGGCTGGTGAAGGGACTGTTTCACGCCGGTCAGATCAACGGGACCAGCGGGTACGAGGAGGCGGCGGCCCAGGGTCTTTTGGCCGGGATCAATGCGGTGCTCCAGGTCCGGGTGGAGGAACCCCTGGTGCTGCCGCGCTCCAGGGCCTACGCGGGCGTCCTGATCGACGACCTCGTCACCCGTGGGACCATGGAGCCGTACCGCATGTTCACCTCCCGGGCCGAGTATCGGCTCCTGCTTCGAGAGGACAATGCGGACATGCGTCTGAGGGACCTCGGGCATGCGCTGGGTCTGGTGCCGGACGAGGTGTACCGGGCGTTCCGCCGGAAGCGGGAGACCGTCGAGAGCCTGATCCGGCGTCTCGAGCAGGTGTCCGTGAGACCCGAGCCGGGGGTGCAGGACCGGCTGCGGGGGCTGGGCTCCGCTCCCGTCAAGAACGCCGCCTCCCTGGCCCGTCTCCTCAGAAGAAACGAGATCACGTTTCAAGATCTTCGCCTGTTCGACCCGGAGCTGGAACAGGTCTCCCCGCAGGTGGCCGAGGAGGTGGAGACCCGCCTGAAGTATCAGGGGTACATCGATCGCCAGGAGCGTCAGGTGGAGCAGCTCCGCAAGACAGAGGGCTTTCGGATCCCGGAGTCCATCGACTATCTCCACGTGCACGGGCTGTCCAACGAGGTCCGGGAGAAGCTGTCCCGGGTGCGTCCGGTCTCCCTGGGGCAGGCCTCCCGCATCTCCGGCGTGACCCCGGCCGCCATCATGGCCCTGCAGGTCCACATCAAGCGGACCCGGGAGGCCCCCGGTCCGCCCGGCTGATTCGGCTTCTTTGCTTTCATCAGTGTTTTGAGGGGCTTTGTCTGCACCGCAGGCATGATGGTTCTTGACAACCGAGCCGTTTGTGGTAAATTACTCGATTTCGTGGCATCATGCGGGCAAGGGCCCGCAACATCCCGGGCGCCCTCCGGAGCCGCGCTCGAACCGGCGCTGGAACGGTGCCCATGTGGTGAACGAGGGGGGACAATGAAGGTACTGGTCAGCGACGCGCTGTCGGAGGTGGGGGTCCGGATCTTCGAGGAGACGCCGGGGATCGAGGTGACGGTGGACACGGAGCTGGGTCCGGAGGGTCTTCTGAGGGAGATCGGCCAGTATGATGCGCTGGTGATCCGGAGCGCCACGAAGGTGACCCGGGGGGTGATCGAGGCGGGGGGGAACCTGAAGGTGGTGGGCCGTGCGGGGATCGGTCTGGACAACGTGGACATCGACGCGGCGAGCCGGCGTGGGATCGTGGTGATGAACACGCCCGAGGGGAACACGATCACCACGGCGGAGCAGGCGATTGCGCTTCTGATGTCCATGACGCGGAACATACCGCGTGCCACGGCGTCGCTGAAGGCGGGCCGGTGGGAGAAGAAGAAGCTCAAGGGCCGGGAGGTGTACGGCAAGACGCTGGGTCTGATCGGTCTGGGTCACATCGGGCGGATCGTGGCGGACCGGGCCCGGGGGCTGAAGATGAAGGTGGTGGTGTTCGACCCGTACATCAAGGCGTCGGTGATCGAGGAGGCGGACTGCGAGCCGGTGGGGCTGGAGGAGCTGTTGAGCCGCTCGGACTACGTGACGGTGCACGTGCCGAAGACGGAGGAGACGGCGGGGCTTCTGGGAGGGGAGGCGTTTTCGAAGATGAAGCCCGGGGCGATGCTGGTGAACTGCGCCCGGGGTGGGATCGTGGACGAGGACGCGCTCTACGACGCGCTGACGGTGGGTCATCTGGGGGGTGCGGCGCTGGACGTGTTTGAGACGGAGCCACCCGGGGAGCACCGGTTGATGGAGCTGGAGCACTTCGTGTGCACGCCGCACCTGGGGGCGTCGACCCTGGAGGCGCAGGACAACGTGGCGAAGGACGTGGCGGAGCAGATCGTGGGGTACCTTGTTCACGGGACGGTGAAGAACGCGGTGAACGTGCCGAGCGTGAGCGCGGAGCTGATGACGGTGCTGAGGCCGTGGGTGGAGCTGGGGGAGAAGCTGGGTTTGTTCCAGGGTCAGCTGGCGTCGAGCGGAGTGGAGTCGGTGGAGGTGAGGTACCTGGGGAAGGTGGCGGAGCAGGACGTGAGGCCGCTGACGACGGGGGTTGTGAAGGGACTTCTGACGCCGGTGCTGAAGGACGACGTGAACTACATCAACGCGCGGCTGGTGGCGGCGGAGCGAGGGATCCGGGTTCTGGAGACGACCTCGGAGCAGTCGGAGGACTTCGGGAGCCTGATCATGGTGAAGGTGCGCACGGCGAGCGAGGAGAACATCGTGTCGGGGACGATCTTCGGCCGGACGCTGCCGCGGATCCTTCGGATCAACGACTTCTATCTGGAGGCGGTGCCCGAGGGGCACATGCTGCTGATTGGCAACGAGGACAAGCCCGGGGTGATCGGCCGGATCTGCTCGGCGCTGGGCGCCCGGGGCATCAACATCA
>CAYYVD010000178.1:0-10298 GCA_964475045.1 uncultured Desulfobacterales bacterium
AAAGCCAGCCGATGCAGAGGGGGAGGAAGTGGAGAAACATGAGGCAGAGGACGTTGAAAGGACCTAGACTGGGCTTTTGTGTTCTCATCCTGCTCGCAGCGGTGCTGGCCGGTTCGGGCTGCCAGACGCCTTCGGAACGGAAGCTCCCTGCCGCTGAGGCCCCGCATTCAGGGATCACCGGGGTGACTTGCGTGCAGGCGTCCGAGGAAGACGGCGTGTTCAGGGTTCGAGTCGACCTCCCGTATGCCCTGCTGCCAGTGGAGGCCTCGAGAGACTTCAGTTTCCGGATTACCGAACACGTGCCCGGGCAAAAAGATGAGAAGTCAGGGACAACGCGGACGCCCCGAAGGCTCCGGCTCGGCAATACGGTGTTCTACGAGGTCCCCTCTCGGACAGGATGCACCTACCAGGCAAGGTTCGAGGCGCCGGGCGGGCGCGGCCCTTCGCCGGCAGTCGACTGCTCGCTGCTCCACGCTCTGGAAGCCTCGTTCCTGCAGGTCGAGATTCAGCAGAACCGGCCGGTCCTTGTCTTCGACACCTCCATCTACGGGAATGACCTGAGGCGGGACAGTCACGAGGTGACGATCACGAGCTGCTCCTACCCAAAGGTCGACGACGAAATTCAGCCTGCCTTCCTGGAGGAGCCGATCCGTCTGTTTCACGATCCGTTTTCCGCTCGGATTCATCTCCAGTTTCCCGAAAGCATGGAGATCAGCGGCACATCAACGGAAGGGATCTCGGTCCATCTCCCTCGGAATCTGGCCGTTATTTACGACTATCATGTGTCTGAGCGGGGGATCCTCCTGGAACACACCGGCGTGCTCGACCCGAAGATCGAACCGAAGAAGCGAGGGTTCGTCGTCACCTTTCCGAAGGCGTTTCTTCAAGTGGATGAGACTTCAAGGGAGATTCCAGGAGAGCCGATTCAAACCCTGGACTGGCGTGAGACCTGCGAAGGCGTCGAGCTATCCCTGTTCTTTCAGGAGGAGACCTCGGGGTGGATCCTAAAGCTCGTGCCGCAGGATGAGGGCTCGGTGCTGAAGGTGGAAAAGGTCGTCCTGGAGATCCGGGAGGAGCCCTCGGTCGAGACGGAACCCGGGGAACTCGGGAGACGCCTTCGATTGGAGCCGGTGACATCCTTCGGAAGAAAGGGGTTCGAGGGCGAGGATCTGTACAAGCCCAACGACATCGCGGCGCACCCCAACGGGAATCTCTACGTGGTGGACACCTTCAATCACCGCATCAAAATCTTCAACTCCGAGTTTCGGTTCATGGGGTCCTTCGGGGAGTACGGCACGAAGGAGGGGGCGTTCAGGAAGCCCTCATCCGTCGCCGTGGGACGCGACGGTCGCATCTATGTCGCAGATATGTTGAACAGCCGGATCCAGGTATTCGAGGACAGCGGCAGGTTCGTTCGATCTTGGGGGACCTACGGGAAGAATGAGGGACAGCTGGCCAATCCCCTCGGCCTGGATGTGGATTCGAAAAACAGGGTATATGTGGTCGATATGAACCACAGGGTGAGCGTCTTCGATGGCCAAGGCGCGTTCATCGATACATGGGGAGGACCCGGAACCCGCCCTGGCGAGTTCAGTCTTCCGAACGACTTGGCGTGGGATACCGAAGCGCGCCGGCTTTATGTGGCCGATTCAGGCAATCACCGCATTCAGGTCTTGAGCGAAGAGGGGGAATTTCTCGCGGCGTTCTCGAAGATCGACGGTCTTCGAGGGGGGTTGGCCGACCCTTCCGGGATCGCATTGCGGGGAGGAGCTGTGTATGTTTCCGATGCCGGCCGCAACTGCCTGTTGGTCCTGGACAAGGCTCGGGGACGCCTCCTGAAGGCGCTGGGGAAAGAAGGAAGTGGGATCGGGAGTTTCTCAGAACCGAGGGGGATCGGCCTGGACAGGGGTTCGCTCATCTTTGTGACGGATCGGCACAATCATCGAATTCAGGTAATCGAGGAGCAATGGATCATCGGGCAATGAGGCGGATCGGGACTTTCCTTGTTTTCGCAGGGCTTCTCGTTGCTTTCGCTCTTGAAAAGGGCGCCCAGGCTGCATCCGTCTCCACGAACGTTGAGAGGTATGTTCTTGAGGCGTCTTTCCAGTACGGCATCAACCCGAACCTCATCGCAGCCGTCATTCAGGCCGAGTCCAACTTCAACGCCGGCGCCGTCTCCCCCAGAGGGGCGATCGGGCTGATGCAGCTCATGCCGGCAACCGCAAGGGCCATGAACGTCGACCCCGAAGACGAAAAAGAGAACGTGCTCGGGGGGATCAAGTATTTGAACTACCTGTACGAGGAATACATACGAGACGGTCGCCATGACCCGGAGACTTCTTTGGCGCTCTTGCTGGCGTGTTACAACGCAGGACCCGACCGGGTGTTCGGAGGGCGCCTTCATCCCAAGGTCCCGAATATCGAAGAGACACAGAAGTATGTCGCCAAGACGGCATCGCTGTTCAAGAAAAATGGAAATGGCCTGATCAAATCGGGCGAGACCAAACAGCGCAAGAACATCGAGCCCCGCTTCGCATCCTATGCCATCTATGTGGGTGATTCGGAAGCAGGAGAGAAGACCATTCACATTACACAGTGGGTCTATGCCAAGGCAGGAGAGTTTACAGAAGGAAAAGTCGTCTTTTCGTTTTTTGATGACTGTAAAATCATTTCTGCAACGAATGCGGAGATTTATCATCAAAACCGCATGGTCGTGGTTGAATGCAAACCGGAGCGGCCTCATGACTCGCATCAGGCCAAGGCGCACATCCGACTGAAATCAGCGGCAAGCAGGGATTTCCAGTATTACATCCGCGTGGAAATGGAAGACCCGATGTCCATGTTGAAAAAAGTCAGTTACCCGTACCACGGTGTACTGGATCCGACCGGGTACCCCGCCAAGTTCAGGCGATGACTCCGAGCTGGATGTGGAAGCCTGGGTGAGCGAATTCGAGGTCAAAAAAATGGAAATATCCCGATCACCGTGACGTCCTCTGAAAGAAAAGGACTGGTGGAGGATGGGAGGAAGGTCGCCATCACGTCCGTGTCGGACTCCCTGAAGAGGATGATGGAGATCGTTTGCAAAGCCTCACCAGGCGCGAGGTCCTGCGAATGGGCTGGCGGGAAAATCAAACATCGCGGTCAGGTGATCATGGCGTGTTACTTCGGGGTCTCGAAGGGGTTCGAAATCGATGGCCCGGCCGTTGAGCCCCGTCATCTGGGACAGGAAAAATGGCTGTAAATGATTGCTTTTGTGGTCAATAAAATGCAAGATAAGGCAGGTAGAGGCGCGGTCAATGCATCCTGAGTGGCTGCGCAGGGTGGAATCACAAGCATTGGGAAGGGAGGAACGAAGCCATGAAGAAGATGTTGATGGTGATCACCATCGCTGGAGGCCTTTGGATCTCTTTGACGGCGACGGTGCTGGGTGCCGAGGTACCCATCAACCCCATTACACCCGAGATCCGCGACCGGCTCAAGGAGTCCACAGAGCTCGTCGGCTCGGTCGAGGACGCCATGGCCCCCAAGGTCGGAGATCTCGAGACGATCTACAAGACCTTCAACGAAACGTGCAAAGGGAAAGAGGGGGACCGCGGTTGCGTGGAGATCCAGAATCAGCTCAGGCAGCAGTACCGAGATGTTCTGGAGAGCATGGTGGCCAACCTTCCGGAGGTCCGAAAATCCATTTCCGCTACGGCGAGGGAACTCGGCGGGTCCATCAAGAAGAAGACCATGCGAAAGGATGTGAAGGAGCTCTATCAGGGCCTCGTTGAAAAAGGAGCGCCGCCCAAGGTCCGCGGCCCGCTCAGCAAGAAGCTCTCGGAACTCCTCCGTGCCATGGGGACGGCTCAGCACAACGTCTCGATCCTGGAGCTCAGTCTGCGAACCCAGGGGGACATGATTGCTGCCTCGGAGATGTTGGACTACCTGGAGGCGCAGGTGAGCAGCCAGCTCGCCGTTCTCGATATAACGACCGACTTGGGTGTGCTGAGCCCGGAAATGGCTTCTGTCATGCGCGGCGTGGCAGAGCTTTTCGGATACGATGTCGAGTTTGGTCCCGAGGATATGATTCACCAGGGAGGCGGGGACTACAGCGAGGACGACTGGCGAGACTAATCCCAGGAAAAGAGGGGAGGTAATTCGAATGAAGACGCGTTCAGTGATCGTGACGATGTTCCTTGGATTTCTTTTGATGACGGCGGGTTGCGTAGCCAAGAAACCGGTGGTGGTGTCGACCCCGGCCCCGGATCCTTGCCCCATGCCGGAAGGGTACATCCTCGAGCCCGCCATCGACCAGGCGGAGACCGCCTTGATGAACTGCCCGAATCGGCTGGACTCGGTGTTCCAGCGGCTCCTGGACATTTCCAAGCACAACCCGCAGCCGGAAAATGCGGTCCTCATCCAGGACCTGTTGAAGCGGATGGTCAGTGCGAACAAGATTTCCAAGAGCTACTCCAAAGACCTTTACCGCAAGTACTTCTCGGTCCATTTCGCCGTGCCTGATGTGAAAGTCTACAACCTGGCGGAGGAGATCGACACGTTGAAGAAGGACCTCCGGAGGGAGTTGGCCCTCAAGAAGGAAGGCCTGGTGGAGTGCTGCAACAACAAGAAGGAGTACAAGAAGGCCGAGTCCGAGTATGCCCGTCTGGTCGTATTCATGGACAGCCTTGTACTCAACGAGCAGTATCTTCGTGAGCCCATGTAGCACGCCGTTCGCTGAACCGTGCCCGGACCGGGGCGGCAGGGGGAGAAGCAGTATGCAGTGGATCAACCGACTGAGCTTCCTGGGGTTCGTTGTGCTTGTGGCATTCCTCACCGTGCTGGGTGTGGCCCTTTCCTGGCTCACCATGAGCTACCTGGGGGTCGTGGATTTTCACGGCCTGGACTGGGTGGTGAATACCCTCAACACCCTGAGCCGGTATCTTGGCTACTCGGTCCTGTTCTTCATTCCCGTCCTGGTGGCCTATGCGGTGTTCTTCGGACTGCTCTGGAGCGGTCTCAACCGATTCGAGCGCGATGCATCGGTCATGGAGAACCTCAGATTTTACAACGCCGGGGTCGATCTGTCTATCCGCCTCTTTTTCGCCATCGGCGTGCTCTTTACGGCATGGGGGCTCCAGAACGCTCTGGTAAGCGCCCTGGGAGACGTGAGCAAGTCCGAGGCGGCCAGGCTGGGTGCGTGGGGGATTCTGAAGAGGCTCGTGGATCACGGCATCCTCGTGGCGCTCTGGACCACCATCGTCGGCGGCGCGGGTGGCTACCTGATGGGGGTTCTCAAGTTTCTGTTCCTGGGCCGGGACCTCAACCGGTTCTCCGGCTGGCAGCAGGAGCAGGAGAAGCAGGCCTTTTTCGAAGCCCTGGCAGCCATCCGGTCTGATGTGGCCCGAATCGAGCGACGCACGAATGGGTCCATCGGGGAAGCGTCGTCTTAGGGGAGCGCAAGAGATGTTCTGGAATCAGGAAAACCTGCTTGAGTCCAGGGCAGGAGATGCCGAAACCGAAGCCCTGCAGACGGATGTCCTGCGCTTCTTGGCCATACTCGGGTTTTGTTTGATGGCTGTGTTTGCCCTTGTACAAGCCATTCCCGTGACTTCGGACTCCAGAGGTCCCCTGATTGAATCCCTGAAAAAACGCATCGAAAGCCAGAACATCGAGATTACGCAGTTGAAGAAGGAGAACGAGCGATTGAAGGCCGCCTTTGCAGACGCAAGGGCGGCGGCCCAGCAGGAAGAGAAAGCGCAGGATCTTCGGAAGGCCTTCGAGCAGGCCCTCGGCCGGCTCGAGGAAATGCGAGAAAGGATTTTGAAGCTGGAGCGCGAAAACCTCTCCCGGGAGGCCAATGAGGAAAAGCTGAAGCGAAGGCTGGAAGAGAGATCCGGGGCCATCGAGCGCGTTCGGGAAGAAAAGGCGGAACTCGAGGAGCTTCTCAGGGAAAAGGCGGCGGAGATGGTAAAGATTCCGGCGCCGAAGCCGACACCCGGGCCTCAGCCCGACACCTCCGAGAGAAAGTCGGAGCCCGGGAAAGAGCGCGGCCTCTACGTGGCCTTCGCCTCGGATCGGGTGTTCCTGGATCTTCTCAGAGCGGGCAGGATCAAGATGTTCATCCGAATCGTCAAAGCGGACCAGGTCTTTCGGGTTTCCTACGAAGGCGGGGGGTTCGATTTCAGCACCGGTTCACCCGCCGGCGGGCTGGATCTCTGGGAGCTCGGGGAAGACACGGTCCCGGACGCTCTGCTGGAGGCCTTTTCGGATTGGACCACGCTCGCCTCCAAGGAGAAGATGCTGATCGTGGGGCTCCCATCGGACATCTCCCGCCAGATTCGATCCAGGGTTTCCGAGGACGGCAGGCTCATCATCATGTCCGGAGGAAAGGTCAGAAAAGAGGAGTGATGCAGGCGCTGTTCGAACGAATCGTTGGTGAAAGGGGCAAGAGTAGCATACCCGGCCGGCGGATGTGGGCGATGTGTCTGCTGTGTGTCATTTGTGGTTTGGGGCCGGCACGTGCGGAGGGCGGCCTTCGGGATCCCGGCTTGACCGAGACGGAGATCCGCAATGCATGGAAGATGGTGGAGGGCGAGCTCTCAAGCGTGGAGGTGAAGGGAAGCTACCCCTACCTGGACTGCTTCCGCCGGTCGGCTGAGAAGCACGGACTGCCGTTGCCGCTGCTGATCGCCGTTGCAAGGGGAGAGTCCAACTTCGATGCCCGCGCGCTGAGCACCGTTGAATGTATCGGGGTGATGCAGATCAAGTGGCCGATTACGGCAAGGCATCTGGGGATCCACCGCAAAAGCGATCTCTACAACCCTTGCCTCAACATCGACGCCGGCGCACGCTACCTGGCCTGGCTCCTGAAACGGTATGACGGAGACACCTACCTGGCGGTGGCTGCATACAACCGGGGCCCCGGGAGGGTCAGCTTCACCCACGTTCCGCAAAAAGGCCAGTGGTATGCGGCCTATATCCAGCGGCACCTGCGTTTCGTCATGGAGAGCACGTATCGGAAGACGGACCGGCTTCTCCTGTTGGAGTTCACCTTCTACAAGAACGCGGCGGCCTTTGCCGCCTACCTCGAGGAGAACGTTCCAGGGATCCCGTTGGAGGTCTTCAAGAGCCGGAAGTACACGTACGACATCTGGCTCACCTACACAAGCGGGATGGAGCGTGACAGGTACTTGAGGCTCTTGCGGGAGAAGACAGCCGTGCAACCCCAATCCTGAGGCTCGGGATCCTCAACCGAAGACAGAAAGGAGAAACCCATGCGGACGAATGCGATCAAGACAGCTCTCGCGATGGTGCTGTTGCTGGTCATTGGGGCCTGCGCCGTGCCCAGGGAGCCCTCCTCGAGGGAGGCGTCGATGGATGCGCCCGAGCTCGACTCCTGGATCGAGGAGACCGCGGATCGAATGGTCCCCGAGCTGTCTTCCAACTCCTTCATCAAGGGGAGGCCGTTCATCATCGTGGGCGCCACGGGCGAGGCCGTGGACCGGGAGATCGACGGGTTGACCGCATACATACGAGACCGTTTGACATCCCGTTTCCTGGAATCGCCGGATGTCCTGCTGGTCCGCCGGCACCCTGCCCGTTCCCTCGACCGGCCGTATGCCCTTCAGGATCTGCGTTGCGGGAACTTTACCCGGTACGATCTCCTGCTCACCGTGGATGTTTCGCGCTCCGGTGGAGGTGCGGGCACACCCTTGATCAAGGTGCGGGCGATCGACATGAAGAAGGGGAACTGGGTGCGCGGGTTCTCCTTCCACGAACGGGTTGCGCTGACATCCGAGCAGGGGGAGTTGCTGGGGGCTCTCCAGCCCGACACGCACCTCAAGGGGTTGAAGTACGCGCCGTTTACGGCCGCTGAAAAGGATGAGATGGCCGCCTATCTCGCCCGCAACCTGAGCTGCATCTTCAGGGCGACGTATGGAGGAAGCCCCATCAACGTCTTTGTCGATGCATCCAAGGCAAGTCGGGAGGGCACGGACGCGGCCTGGTTCCTTCAGAAGCAGCTCAACTTCTGCAACGAGATCCAGCTCGTCAAGGATCGGGATCGGGCGGACTGGATCCTGGAGGCCGACGCGAGGGAGACCGGAGGGGGCGTCGCCCAGTTCTGGGTGAACACCATGAAGCGGGAGGGCGGAACCTTTGTGCCTGGGATGGCCACGTATGCCTATTACGTGGTGACTGGAGGAGGTTCGAGCGCTGTGGTTGGGACATGGGAAATCGTGACCCAGGGTTCCGGAGACCGGTGGGGCTTTCTGCGGGTGTCTCGAACGGACCGGGGACTCACAGGAGATATCCTCGAGCCGGACGGACGAGGGCTCCGAAAAGGGGGCATCCTGATCCAGGCCCAGGACAACGGCCTTGATTTCACCTTTTACGACGGGGAGACGAACAGCACGTTCGTGGTTCAAGGACGGCTGATGCAAAACGGACGGCGCATTGCAGCAAAGGCCAGTCAGTTTCCCACAAGAGGAGAAGGTGGGTCGTGGGAGATGCTGCTCGTGAGGTAGCTTGACAGCGCGTGCCACGTACCTCTCCGCTCAGAAAGGAGAAGGCGATGCAAGGTTCCACACCCGGAGGATCCGGAAACGGCCGGAGCCCGGTGATCCGTGGTCGGGACGCCCTGAAGAAGCTGCTTCAGGCCCTGAACTCGAGGGATGAGGAAGAGGTTTACGGAATCTATCTCTCCATGGACTGCGATCTGGATTCCCTGGCCAAGGCGGCGGGGATCCCCAGGGAGGATGCTGAGGCTGCAGTTCAACAGGCGGCGCAGAGCCTTGGCGCGGAGCGGTTGGCGGTGATGGAGCAGGACCGGAAGGGCATGGAGGAGGAGCCCATGCCGTTCAACGGCCTGCGTCACCCTGACGAAGACGAACGAGAGCGGGAGTGAGCCATGGAGTGGATCCCTTCGGAGTTCAGGAGCGTGGACGAGGTCGAAGACGTTTTCCCGCCGGAGCTTGTTTCGGCCATGCGGGCGCTGAACATCCACACGCTCGAGGAGGTGGTCGCCCTGTCCCGCATCGAGGGCATGCGAACCTTGATGGCCCAGTCGGCAGGGGTGGACATGGACCGCATCGAGAAGCTGGTCGTACAGTCCGCGAACGCCATCCCCGAGGAAAGAGATGCCGACCTCCTCAGGCCCTTGAAGGAGGAAGATCTGGAGAATTGTTCCTTCGGGCTGCTCGAGCCTGCGGATCACCCCCGGTACGACGAGCGGCAGGATGTCGGCGAGGCCAAAGCCTTTCATGCGGCTCTGGACGTGAGCGAGGTCAACCACATCCCCAGGCTCAAGCCCATCCAGAATCAGGGGAGGCGGGGGACCTGCGTCGCCTTCGGCACCACAGCGGTGCGGGAGTTCTTCGGAGGAGATCGGATGGACAAGCTGTCCGAGCAGTACCTCTACTGGGGGGCCAAGCGGCGGGACGGCAATTCCAACAGTAGCGGCACCTGGATTCGTTATGCCGTCCAGTGCCTCGAGGAGGACGGGCAGTGCCGGAATGAAACCTGGCCGTACAATCCCGAACCGGGAGGGACCGAGCACCAGGGTCCACCTCCTGCAGCAGCCCGGGAGGAGGCCGGTGCCTATCGCATCCTGAAAGGCATTCCCATCACCGGAAACGCCGTGGACTCCATGCGAGCCGTGCTCGCCGGAAGCAACGAACGGCCTGGGAGGGTCATCTCCTTTGGAATTCCCGTGTTCAAGTCCTGGCGCTCGAATCCGATCACGTACCGCACGGGCAGGATCCCCATGCCCCTGCCCGGAGAGTCGCATATCGGAGGCCACTGCATGACCCTGGTGGGTTACAAGGATGACGAGTCCTGGCCGGGCGGGGGGTACTTCGTCTTTCGGAACTCATGGGGGTCCTCTTGGGCCAGGGAGTCGGAGTTCGGACCCGGGCACGGGACCGTGCCGTACGCCTTCATCGCCGAGCATGGCTGGGAGGCCTGGAGCATGGAAGTGGACCAGAAGGAGGAGAAAGGCATGGCAGGCAAGGGGTTCGGCTGGAAGGCGACGATCCTGGGGATCCTTCTCGGCCTGCTGGTGGTCGGAGCGGGTGTCTATCTCCACCCCGAGCTGCTGGACTTTCGCTGGGAAAGCGACCGGTCAGCAGAACCGGAAGGAGCTGCGGAGACCGTGACGGCCGTTATCGAGCCCCAGGGGAAACCCGAATCCTCCACCGCTGGGGAGGTCGACGAGCAGCCCGCCGGCGCTCAGTCTGAACCGGAGGCAGAGGAGCAGCCTCTCCCTTCGGGGGAAGGGGAAACCCAAACGGCACCCCCGAGCGAGGAGTTCGCTGAGG
>CAYYVD010000179.1:0-2728 GCA_964475045.1 uncultured Desulfobacterales bacterium
TCGTCCCGGTAGCTGAAGTACGCCGCCTCGTCGTCGGACATGTTCCGGGTGTGGGTCATCTTGAGGTCCGGGAAGTGGGCCTCCATGAGCCGGGCGCCCTCGAAATCGGACATGGTTTTGTCCGTGGCCACCGGAACGCTGAAGATGCCCAGGCTGTCCGTGAAATCGGCCGCCGTCCGCACGATGGCCTCGAACTCCTCCCGGCTGGCCGGCCGAAGGTCGTCCCGGGCGGGACGGAGCAGAAAGGGAGGGGTGGCCCCGGTGCCGAAGGCGTTCTCCCCGGGGTCTTCAGCCATGTCCGTGGGCACGTTGTCCAGGCAGGACTCGACGTAGTCCTCACGCAAAGGAACGAACAGGGAGGTTTCGTTGTCCAGGTCGATGGCGTCGGTCTCCATCAGGATCTCCATCAACCTGGGGCTCCCCGAGATGTCGAGCCCGATCTCCGTCAAGACCCGCCTGGCGTTTCGGTCGATCCGCCGATAAATCCTCTTCTCGTTGGACAAGGCGTCCATGTCCTCGA
The DNA here is from genome assembly GCA_964475045.1 of uncultured Desulfobacterales bacterium. GTDB lineage: Bacteria > Desulfobacterota > DSM-4660 > Desulfatiglandales > HGW-15 > JAIPEI01. Next base: position 521 of record CAYYVD010000179.1, read on the forward strand.
TACGCTCCCGGGCAATGTCGGCTTCGGGGCTGTTCGGGTGCAGCTGGACCACCTTGCGGTAGTACTGCTTGGCGTTCTGGAATTCGTAGCGCTTCTCCGCCTCAACGGCGTCGTCGAAGAGCTTCAGGATCTTCTTGGCGCGCTTCCTCATGGAATGGATCTCCCGGCTTGTGGGCCGACGGGCAGGGGTCGGGATCGAAGACAGTGGAAAGGCGGCCTCCCTCCAGGAAGGGCGGAGGCACGCCAGCATTGCCATGCAAAAAGCGTACCCCCAGCGGCGGGGGCGGCCGGCCTGTCGAAGGCGTGCGCTTTGGGAAGGTACGGGCGCACCAAGCAGTCAGAGATACAGGGGAATGCCTGATTGAGCCAAGCGCTGGAAAGCCCCTCGCAACTTGGCAGACTGCGGTTCTCGCAGGCCGTCATGTCAAAACCAGGTCAAAAGCGTTTGACGCAAATCCGTCCGCGCGTTCCAAGGTGTCCATCTTTTTTCACGGTGGTCATGGGCGCACCCCGTGTCAAGGTGGGTTCGACCGGCATCTTCTCGAGGTGAACCGCCTGTCGGAGGTCCGGTTCGGCGCGGGCCGCGCTTTCGTGACCGGCCGCTCACACGCCGAGGGATCGGAGCGGGCGAAGGCCCTCCTCGCGCGCCACCAGGGTGTCCTGGACACAGAGGGTGCGGCCCGAGGGGGTGTCCAGCCGGGTATCGAGAACCAGGCAGATCCCCTGCCCTCGGGTGGGTGGAAGGGAAGAGGGCTCGAGAGGTTCACGCACCTCCAGGCCGATTCCGTGCACGCTGCACCGGCATCCGAATCCCCGTCTCGGGTCCGCTTCCTCTCCCGCCGACAGCCGGACGGCCGCTGCCACGGCCTCCAGGGTGGCGCAGGGAGCAAGATCGGAAAGGGTCCGGGCATGGGCCTCGACCAGGGCGTCGGCCGCCCGGCCGTCCGCGCCCCTGAGGGACCCGGTCCCGAGGAGCCGGCATGCGGCGGCGTGATACCCGTTGACCACCGCCCGAAACCCACAGGCAAACAGCTGCCCGGCCGGCACTCCGACCTCGTCCCCGAAGGCCCACGAGGAGCGGTCGTCCTCGGACGGGCTTCGTACGCGGACCCCGCCTCCGTGGCCGAGCCGCCGAGCAAAGGCCTCGGACAGCCCGGCGAGACGCGTCCGGCTCATCCCGGGCCGCACCCGGTGCCGCAGGTGATCGAGGGTTTTCTCGCACACGCGGGCCGACTCCGCCAACCACGAGAGCTCCCAAGCGGACTTCACCGTGCGAAGGCGGTGGATCGCACGAGAGACGTCCACGTGCACCCGGGCGGGCAGCAGGCGGCGGAACCATCGGAACTCCCGCACGGGTAGGGCGTCCCAGGCCATGCCCAGAACCTCGGGAATGGAAAGACCCTCCTCGAGGATCCGGTGCGGAATGTCCTTCACCGACGAAAGGGCACGCTGCTGAGGGAGGGGGGAGTCCAGCCCGGCGCGGGGGCCGTGCTTTCGAACGAGCAGGACCGGGTCCGCGGTCCGGGGAACGTAGAGGTATGCGTTCTGGGAGCAGCCCGAGAAATAGAGGAGATCCATCCGGTGGGCGATGAGCACTCCCTGGACACCGAAAGCGGTCATCTCGCGCTGGAGCCCCCGGATGCGCCCGTGGATCTCTTCCGAAGGAACGTGCGGGGGAGGATGCATGGGCGCCGTCGGTCCTTTCCCCTCCGTGAATGCCCGGGTTGGGAATGGCGCGCATTGTAGCACAGACCGCATGGATTGCAAGGACGGTCCGAGCCGCGGTGATTTCCATTGACTCGGCCGGTGCTTTCCCCTATACAGAAGCGGGATTCGCGGATGGTTCTTCCGGTCGGCCCTTGAGAGGGCCGTTTTTCGTGCGGACAGAACGGCGGCTTCCCGAACGAACCAGACCCGGAGGATAGCAAGGATGGCGAGACACAAGAAGAAGGAGCGAACGCGCGAGATCGAACGAAGACGGCGTCGGCGGAAAAAGCGGCTGAAGGAGCGGGCCCGCGAGGAAGCGAACCAGCGGGGGGGCGCCTCGTAGCACGGCCCGGCATTTCGGCCCCCGTAGGGGCCTCCCGAGAGTCCGCCATGAAGGCCAGGCTCATCTCGAGCAGACACAATCCCCGATTCAAAGCCCTTTCGTCGCTTCTCAAGAGCAGCGGAGTCCGGAAGTCCGGTACCGCCCTCCTGTCGGGACCC
>CAYYVD010000179.1:2738-10278 GCA_964475045.1 uncultured Desulfobacterales bacterium
GGGACCCAGAGCGGTGGGCGAGGTCTTGCGGGACTTCCCGCACGCGTGTACGCTCGTCGTCCTGCCCGAAACGGACCCCGCCGGCGCGGTTTCTGCGCCGGAAGGGGTGGGTCGAATCCGCCTGACGCCGGATCTGTTCGGGGAACTGGACGTGTTCGGGACCCGGAACCCCCTGCTGGTGGTTCGAACCCCGAACATGCCTTCCTGGAAGGGCGAAGCCGCGCCGCGGGGCTGCACCCTGTTCGTTCCGTTTCAGGATCCGGCCAATGTGGGAACCGTGATTCGTAGTGCAGCGGGGCTCGGCGCATCCCGGGTCGTGCTGCTGGAGGAGGCGGCGCACCCGTTCCATCCCAAGGCGCTCAGGTCTGGGGGGAGCGCGGGGTTTCGCGTCCCGATCAGCGTCGGTTCCTCCATCGGCAACCTGGATGCCCGGATCTTGCCCGTCATCGGCCTTCGGGCCGGTGGACGGGACCTGAGCACCTTCCGGTTTCCGGACACCTTCGGGCTGCTCCCGGGGCTCGAAGGACCCGGCATCCCCCAGGGGCTGCGCCTCAGCGCCGAGGTGGGGATTCCCATGGAACCGGGGACGGAGTCCCTGAACGCTGCGCTTGCCGCGGGGATCGCCCTCTACGCCTGGCGGGCTGGGCGGATTCGAGACGGCGCTCCGGTTCGGTCTTGACATGGCCTTTTCAGAAGAGTAAAAGAAACGGTTATCCAAGTACAAACAGTGACGGACTCGGAAAAACCTTGTTTTCTCGCAGAGGCGCCAAGAAAAGGCCTGTGAATACTGACTGGCTATCTTTGCATTCTTTGCGGCTTGGCCCGAGAATCTGACGTTTTGCCTCTCAAACAGCCTACCGAAAGGACGGGAGCAGCATGGCCTCCACATCCAAACGAACCCAAGCGATTCGATCCCGCAAGGACAAGCCGAATCGGGACAACTTGAAAAAGAACCGGAAGCGGATCGACCAGAACCGGGAGATCCTTCGCGCCCTCGCAGCCAAGGACGCGGGCTGATCCGGGGTGGACCCTCTGGATTCCCCCTCCGCCTGGAACGCCGGGTCGGGAGCCTGAGGCTTCGAAACGGTCCCGCGGGCGTTCCCGGTCTGAGCGGCTAGCGGCGGGATTGCGTGCCGTCCTGGTCCGACGACCTGGACTTGATCACGTTCAGGGCGATCACGGCTCCGATCAGGACCAGGAGGGTGAGCAGTTGGGTCATGCTCATGTCGGTCCCCGGAATGACCCCTCGATCATCCCCCCGGAACCGCTCCACCACCAGTCTGAACGTGCTGTGCAGGATCAGGTACCAGACGAAGACCTGGCCGTAGAACGTTCGTTTCCTCCTCAAGACCCACAGCACCCCGAAGATGAGAAAGCCCCCGAGTGCACTGTAGAGCTGTGTGGGATGCAGGGGCATGTGAAGCGGCGCGAGGCACGCGGGATCGTCGAAGACCACGGCCCAGGGGAGACCGGCGGGCTTGCCGTAGCAGCAGCCCGCAAAAAAGCACCCGATGCGGCCGATTCCCTGCCCGAGGGCGAGCCCGGGCGCGAACAGGTCTGCGGTCTGGAGCACCGGGATCCGATGCCGCCTCAGGTGCCAGGCCAGGGCGAGAACCGCCAGGACCAGTCCTCCGGAAAAAACCAGGCCCCCCTGCCACAGCTTCACCGTGTCCAGGGGGTGACGGAGGTAGTAGCCCAGGTTCAGGAGGACGTAGAACAACCTCGAGCCGATGATCGCCCACACGATGCCGATGAAGGCCATGTCCATGACGCGTTGCGGAGACACGCCTTCGCGGCGTCCGAGCCAGGCTGTGACCCCCAGGGCCGATGCAAACCCCAGGGCCACGAACACCCCGTAGGTGTGGATGGTCAGCGGCCCGATGGAAATGAGATCTGGAAACATGCCGGATCCTGTGAAAAGCGGTTTCGAGCCGTCACGTGTTATCGGAGGGCCGGGATGGGCCGGCCCTCAGGAGTGCGACGGCCAGCCAGATGCTGCCCACGGTGATGGCGCTGTCCGCCACATTGAACGCCGGCCAGTGCAGCGACCCCACGTACACGTCCAGGAAGTCGATGACCTCCCGAAGCCGAACCCGGTCGATGAGGTTGCCCACCGCACCCCCGATCACCAGGGAGAGGCCGAATCCCCCGCCGGGGCTAGCGCGGGTGATGCTCCGGAACAGCAGGAGGAGAAGGAGCACCGCAGCTACGGTGGCTCCCACGAGGAGGTAGGCGGCCGTGCCGTCACCGGGACGGTTCAGAATGCCGAAGGCCATGCCGCGGTTGCGGATGTGCACCAGGTCGAAGAAGCCGGGGATCACCGTGACGGAGGTATGAAGCGGAATCGCCCGCACCACCGCCAGCTTGGTGATCTGGTCCAGGATCACGACGATGAGGGCGGTCACGGCGAATGAGGTGTTCCGGTTCATTGCGCCTCATCCCGTTTCATCTCCTGAAGCGCTTCTGCGCAGCGCCGGCAGACGCCTGGATGGCGGTTGTCTTCACCAACGGTGGGCTCGTGCACCCAGCAGCGATCGCACTTGGGGTCCTCCGTGGGATCCACCCGGACGCGCAGGCCTTCCACCTCCTCGCTGGAAAACGATTCGTCCACTTCGTCCAGCGGCGCCAGCCGGGTCGCGCTCACGATGAAGAGTCGCCGGAGCTGGTCCTCGAAGGGCCGGAGGGCGGTCTCCAGCTCCCTGGAGACCCCCAGGGTCACGGCGCCGTCCAGCGAATGCCCGATTCTCTTGTCCTTTCGCGCCAGCTCGAGGGCCTTGGTCACCTCCCTGCGCACCCGCACGACCGTTTCCTATCGAGACACCAGAGCGGCATCCAGGTAGGCCTCGTTGACGGGCATGAACCGATTCGCGTGCACGCTGTGGGAGCGGTCCGATCCGGGCAAGTGGTCCCAGATCTCCTCGGCCGTGAAGGAAAGAATGGGGGCCATGAGGCGGACCAGGGTTTCCAGGATCTCGTGCATGGCCGTCTGAGCGGAGCGCCGAAGCCTGGACCCGGGAGGCGAGGCGTAGAGGCGGTCCTTGAGAATGTCCAGGTAGAAGGACGACAAGTCCAGGGCGCAGAAGTTGTGGAGGCGGTGGTAGACGGCGTGGAACTCGTAGTCATCGTAAGCCCGGAGCAGTCTACGGGAGGTTTCCTGAAGGCGGTGCAGGGCCCAGCGGTCCAGTTCCTCCATGTCCTCCAGGGGCACCCGGTCGGTTGAAGGGTCGAAGTCGTAGAGGTTGCCCAGAAGGTAGCGGCACGTGTTCCGAATGCGGCGATAGGCGTCCGTGAGCCGCTCGAGAATCTCCTTGGACAGCCGGATGTTGTCCCGGTAGTCCTCCGCCGAGACCCAGAGGCGGACGATCTCCGCTCCGTGCTTGTCCGTGAGCTCGTTCGGGGAGATCACATTGCCCGCCGATTTGTGCATGGCCTTGCCGGTCCCGTCCACCACGAAGCCGTGGGTCAGGACCCCGTGGTAGGGGGCCTGCCCCCGGGTGCCCACCGAGCAGAGAAGGGAGCTGTGAAACCAGCCCCGGTGCTGGTCGCTGCCCTCCAGGTAGAGGTCCGCCGGGCTCCTCAGGCCGTCCCGGGCCTCCATGACCGCGGCATAGCTGACGCCCGAGTCGAACCAGACGTCCAGAATGTCCGTCTCCCGGGTGAACCGGCTCCCCCCGCACGAGGGGCAATGGACACCCGCCGGCAGGAGGGACTCCACGGGCTCGGAGAACCAGACGTCCGCGCCCGACGCCTCCACCATGCGGGACACGTGCTCGATGATCTCATCGGAAACGACGACCTGGCCGCAGTCCCCGCAGTAGAACAGGATCAACGGAACGCCCCAGGAGCGCTGCCTTGAGATGCACCAGTCCGGCCGATTCTCGATCATGCTGAAGATGCGCTCCTCGCCCCAGGAAGGAATCCACCGCACCCGGCGGATGGCGTCCAACGCCTTTTGCCGGAGGCCGTTCTTGGACATGCTGATGAACCACTGCTCCGTGGAGCGGAAGATCACGGGCTTCTTGCAGCGCCAGCAGTGCGGGTAGTCGTGGGTGATATCCTCCTCCTTGATGAGGGCGCCGGCTTCCATGAGCCTTCGATTGACCTCGGGATTGGCCTCGAACACGTTCATGCCGGTGAAGGGCGGCGCCTCCTCGGTGAATGAACCGGTGTCGTCCAGAGGGGAGAAGATGTCGAGCCCGTACTTGAGGCCCGTTTCGTAGTCCTCCCGGCCGTGCCCCGGGGCCGTGTGCACACATCCGGTTCCGGCTTCCAGGGTCACGTAGGGAGCCAGGACCACGAGCGAGGTCCGGTCATACAGGGGGTGTCGCGCCTGCACGTGCTCCAGGTCGGAAGCCCTGAGCCCCTCCAGAACCGTGTAGTCGGTGATGCCGAAGGTGTCCATGCAGACGGCGGTCAGGCCCTCGGCCAGGATCAGGATCTCGTCCCCGCCGATGTCCACGGCCACGTAATCGAAATCCGGATGCAGGGCCACGGCCAGGTTCGCCGGGATGGTCCAGGGGGTGGTGGTCCAGATCACCAAGGAGACGTTCTTGGCCTTCAGGGACGGGTAGCGCTTCGACAGGTCGGTTTGCACGGGAAACTTCACGAAGATGGAAGGAGACGTGTGCGGACCGTACTCCACCTCGGCCTCGGCCAGGGCCGTTTGGCAGGAGGTGCACCAGTAGATGGGCTTCTTGCTTCGAATCAGCCCGCCGTTCATGGCGAACTTGCCGAACTCCCGAACAATGGTCGCCTCGTAGCGATGGTTCATGGTCAGGTACGGGTTCTCCCACTCCCCCAGCACACCGAGGCGCTTGAACTCCTGCCTCTGAATGTCGATGAACCGTTCCGCGTACTTTCGGCAGAACCGGCGGATCTCCACCTGGCTCATGTTCGACTTTCTATCGCCCAGCTCCGTGTCCACCTTGTGCTCGATGGGCAGGCCGTGGCAGTCCCATCCGGGGACGTAGGGGGCGTCGAAGCCGGCCATCTGGCGGCTCTTGATGATGATGTCCTTGAGCACCTTGTTGAAGGCGGTCCCCATGTGAATGTGGCCGTTCGCGTAAGGGGGGCCGTCGTGCAGCATGAAGGGCTCCCGGCCCTTGGAGGCGTTTCGAATGACGGTGTAGATGTTCTCCCGTTCCCACCGCTCGATCATTTCGGGTTCGCGCTTGACAAGGTTGGCCCTCATGGGAAAGGCTGTCTTGGGCAGGTTGAGCGTGCTCTTGTAGTCCATGGATCCGGCCTCCGTGGAATGAAATCGAACTTTGTCGAGTAGCAGATGTTCGGCCTGAAGTCAAACCGCTTCAGGGTTTTCGACCCGTTACGCGCGGAGGGCTGTGCGCGGAGAAGGGGCCGGCATGTGGAGGCGGGGCGGCTGAGGTCGAGTGCGGGCGTCGGTCAGGTTCGTATGCCCAGATCTCGAATCATGGCCAGGGCGAAATGGATGATGAAGTCCTGCTGCGGCCGGGTGGCATAGCCGGCACAGGCACAGCGCATGTCCTCCAGAGACCGCACGTAGAGCTCCAGCTTGATCCAGTCGTCGCCCAGCTCGATGCCGAATACGTGGGGGCGGCAGTCGCTGTGCTCATACTGCCGCGGGCTCAGCAGATCGTCGGGGATCCGGCCCCAGAACATGCCTTCCAGCCGGCTCTTCAGGGCGTGGCTCTCCAGGAAGTCGGCGACCAGGGCCATGTCCTGCCTCGGAATCTCGTCGATCAGGTAGGCTCTCACGATGTGGGCCCCCCGGCGAAATCCAGCCGCCGGCCTCTCAGAAAGGCGTCCACCACGGCGTAGATCCAGATCAGTGCGAACACGCCTCCCAGGACCCAGAGCCCGGTGAAGTCGGAGGCTCGAAGCTGCTCCAGAACGGTTTCCGAGGACAGACCCCGGCCGGCCGCGTCCTGGAGTGCGGTGCTCAGGAGGAGGTACAGCTGGACGGCCCCGAGGATCAGGAGCGCGAACACGGCCGCCATGAGCCCGAGTCCCTTCCGGATATCCTGGTTGAGGATCTGCCCGAGCCCCGGAAGAACGAAGGCGGAGCAGAGCGGCGCAGTGTAGGCCCGTTTCATCGAGCGTTGTCCTGTTCATGCGTGGCAGGCTGGTCGTCCATGGGCGGCGTTATATCCAAAGGCTCCCGCCTTGTCAATCGAATGGTACGGAGAGCGACGCCAGAAGCGGTGCAGGCGCCCCCGCGAATCGCGCCTGCGGAAGGAGGGCGGGATGGCACGAGGGATTGCGGCTGAGGTTCAGGTCAACATTCCCTATCGAATGCTTCGGGACGAGGGGTACCTGGCCCTGTTCCTGGAGCAGGGACTGAACCCGGAGATCGGCTTCGACGGTTCGGCGCTGGACGGGGCATCGGAGCGGGAGCTTCGAGAGGTGGGCGCCGTCTTCCATGAGCAGGCCCGCCGGATCACGTGCCATGCGCCGTTTCTGGACCTGTCCGCCGGAAGCCTGGACCCCGCTGTGCGTCACGTGACCCGGAGACGGTTCGAGCAGACCCTTCGGGCGGCGGCCTGTGTTCAACCCGCAACCGTGGTGGTCCACACCGGCTGGGATCATCGGAGGTACCTGGAGTTTCGGGGGGCCTGGCTCGAGAGGAGCCTGGAGATGTGGGTCTGGTTCGCCGAGGCGCTGCGGCGCGAGGGCGCTCGGATGATGCTGGAGAACGTGTATGAACGCAGGCCCGAGGAGCTCCTCGAGTGCTGCGATTCGCTGCGAGACCAGGGCGTGGGGGTCTGCCTGGACACAGGGCACCTGTCCGCCTTCGGGGAGGACCCCCTCGATCGCTGGCTCGACGTCCTGATTCGGGACATCGGCCAGCTTCACCTCCACGATAACCACGGGGATCGTGACGAGCACCTGGCGCCGGGGCGGGGGGTGGTCGATTTTCCGCTGCTGCTCGAACGTATGGCTCAGAGGGACGGGCCCGGTCCCATTGTCACCCTGGAGCCCCACACAGAGGCGGCGTTTCACCAGGCCCTCGAGTATCTCGAGGAGGTGTGGCCCTGGCGGAATGATTCCCATTGATCTTTGCGCATCGACGGGGTACCGTCTGGCTCGCTTTCCCGTCTCCGGCGAAGAAAGCGCATTCCAGGGGACCCGCGGACCGTGAACACCGGAAGACAGCGACTCATGGATCACCCCTTCGCCAAGTCCGTGTCCGTAGCGGAAAGGGTCAAGCGGCTCTTCTCGATGGTGAGCACCGAAGACGCTCTTGCGGTGCTGATCAACGCAGATCCGGATGCCCTCGCAAGCGCCCTGGCCCTCAAGAGGATCTTCTGGCGAAAGGTCAAGAAAACACGTATCTTCCGCATCAACCCCATCAAGCGGGCGGACAACCTGGCCATGGTCAAACTGCTCAAGATCGACCACCAGCACGTGCGCAAGCTCAATGCTGCGGATTTCACCCGTTGGGCCATCGTGGACTCGCAGCCCCACCACAATCCCCTGTTGGAGAAGTACGCTTACGACATCGTCATCGACCATCACCCGCCGGGTCCCGCCATCGAGGCCGACTATGTGGACATCAAGGAGG
>CAYYVD010000180.1:0-10222 GCA_964475045.1 uncultured Desulfobacterales bacterium
TAGAAAAATGTCCAAAAATCAGGGGGCAAAATCGCCTTGCGTAACGAGGTCTGTAGAGACACTGAAGGCGATGGCCAATGAATTGGGAGGGCAGGATTCATGAATGTTTTGCTCGTCTCCCAATGCAGCAAGAAAGCCCTGGTCGAAACCCGTCGAATCCTGGACCAGTTCGCGGAAAGGCGTGGAGAGCGGACATGGCATACGCCCATTACCGAGCAGGGGCTGAAGACACTACACAAAATGCTTCGCAGGACCGCTCGCAAGAATACCGCTGTGGCCTGCCACTGGGTCCGCGGTAGGAACCACTCCGAGTTGCTGTGGGTGGTAGGGGATGCTGGACGCTTCAACGCTCGAGGGGCCACGCCCACCAATACAACCCGCCGCAATATCCTGCGCCGGCAGTCCGAGAATGATTGGCGTACAGGAGAGGAGATCGCCCTCCTTTGTCAGTTGGCCGCAGTATTCCATGATTTCGGCAAGGCGAACCAGGCATTCCAGAATAAGCTGCGAAAGTGCACACCGAAAGCGGATGCGTATCGCCATGAATGGATATCTCTCCGTATATGGCAGGCATTTTCTGAAAAAAGTGATGATGAAGTTTGGCTGAACTTGCTCACTGATGAGTTAACAAAAAACAGAGATAGGAAAAACATCAATCCGCTACGCGATGGGGTGGACAATATCCGGGTACATAGTCCTTTTGCCAGCTTGCCGCCGCTTGCGAAGGCGGTAGCTTGGTTGATCGTGAGCCATCACCGCATGCCCGCGCAGTCCCGAAGAGATCCGCTTCAGCTTGCGGCTTTGAAACACCTGCCTGATTGCGTTGAGGATTGCTGGTGCGGAATGAGGTCGGATGCGGGCGATGAAGACATAGCGTCCTGCTGGAGGTTCGCGAAGGGCCTGCCGTTGATGAGTTCATCCTGGAGGCGGAAAGCTGGTGAGATCGCGGAGGCGATTATGCATCGTCCGGGAATGTCCTGCGTCGATTTCTTCGACAACCCCTTTGTCCTTCATATCGCAAGGATGGTGCTGATGCTGGCTGATCACCATTACTCGAGCCAGCCCAGTCGAAAAAGATACGGTGACGGCGACTTCCCATTGTGGGCAAATACGATCCGCTCCACAGGGGAGCGGAACCAGCGCTTGGACGAGCACTTGATCGGTGTATCCGTAACCGCGAAACGAATCGCACGCACATTACCCCGCATGGATCGCAAGCTCCCAAGAATCGCACGGCACAAAGGATTCCAGCGCCGCAGCAAGGATCCCAGATTTCGATGGCAGGATCGGGCATTCGATCTGGCTCGAAGTATACGAGAAAGGTCGGCGGTGCAAGGCTTTTTCGGGGTGAACATGGCCTCGACGGGCCGTGGAAAGACATTGGCCAATGGGCGTGTTCTGTATGCCCTGGCGGACCCTGCCCTCGGGGCCAGGTTCAATATCGGCCTGGGGTTGCGCACACTGACCCTCCAGACAGGCGATGTCTACAGGGAACTCTTGGGGCTCGGATCCGAGGATCTGGCGGTCCTTGTGGGGGGAGGCCCGATTCGACGCCTTCATGAACTCCATCGAGAAGAGGAGATCGAGTTGCCGACAGGCTCCGCGTCCGCAGAAGCCCTCTTCGAGAAATACCAGTATGTGCATTTCGAGGGCAGCCTCGAGGACGGCCCGCTGAATCGCTGGCTTCGCGAGAGCCCCGATGCCCATCGGCTTTTGAATGCTCCTGTTCTGGTGTGCACCATCGACCATCTGATGCCCGCAACAGAAGGCGTCCGAGGAGGTCGCCAAATTGCGCCCATGCTCCGTCTGTTGAGCTCGGATCTGGCGCTGGATGAGCCGGATGATTTCGCGCCGGAAGACCTGCCGGCCCTGGCCAGGCTGGTCAACTGGGCGGCGATGCTCGGCAGCCGTCTGCTGCTCTCCTCCGCAACCCTTCCTCCTTCAGTGGTGCAGGGACTGTTTCAGGCCTATCTCGAAGGGCGGCGCGTTTTCCAGCTCAACCGCGGAGTCCCCGAGCAACCGCTGAATGTCTGTTGTGCTTGGTTTGACGAGTTCAGCGCCGCCGGCGGCGATCACGCTTCTCTTGACAGCTTTGCCCGGGCTCATGAGACGTTCGTCGCAAAACGGGTGTCCAGGCTGGCTAAGGAAGAAGTCTATCGGCGGGCGAGGATAGTCCCAGTACAAATCGCCCCTGGAAGGGGCCATAACGCAGTCTGCGCTGAGCTCGCAAGCGACCTGCGCAAGCATGCGATCAGCTTGCATGAAAGACATCACAGTGTTGATCCTGTGACGGGCAAGAGGCTCAGTCTGGGGCTGATACGCATGGCCAACATCGATCCTCTCGTGGAAACATCCATTGCCCTGTGCAGGGCCGGTGCGCCGGATGATGAGCTCTATTTTCACCTCTGTGTGTATCACTCCCAGCATCCGCTGCTGGTTCGTTCGGGCATGGAGCAGGTCCTGGATCGAATGCTCAATCGAAAGGACCCGCTTTCGGTGTTTCAACAGCCGGAAATACGCCGGGCCCTGGATGATACGGAGGAGCCCGATCACCTGTTCGTCGTGATGGCCACTTCGGTCGCGGAGGTCGGCCGCGACCATGATTACGACTGGGCCGTGGTCGAGCCGTCCTCCATGCGCTCCATCATCCAGTTGGCCGGCCGGGTGAGACGGCACCGATTCGATCCCTGTACGATTCCAAATCTCATTCTGTTGGACGTCAATGTGAATCACCTCAAGGGCCGAGGGAAGGGGGCCGTATATTCGCGTCCCGGGTTCGAGGACGATCAGTTTCCTTTGGAGACACATCACCTCGCCGAGCTGCTCAGGCCCGAGCAACTGGACAAGGTGGATGCGACAAGCCGCATCTGTGAAAACATGGAACCCAAACCGCACAGCAATCTGGCCGACCTGGAGCACGAAAGACTGCGCTCTCTCATGATCGGGGTGGAAGAGGGGGGACGAATCAAGGCTGTGCCTGTTCACCGGTGGTGGACCACTCGAGCCCATCTGAGCGGGGAATTACAGCGCAAACAGCCGTTTCGACTGGATCCTCTGGGGCGGCAGAGGTACGCACTCCTGCTCGACGAAGATGGTCTGCCCCACTTCAATCGCATCGAAGAGGACGGCACCTCGACGCCCGTCCATAACCTGCTGCACGCCAAGCACATCGAGCCGGGGCCGCGCACGGTCTTCTGGGGTGAACCGGATTACACGGATGCCCTGGAGAGGCTTGCAGACACGCTGGGCATGGAAGCCGAAGAGTGCGCTAGGCGTTTCGGCGTGATCGAGCTACCCGTCAGGGGAACGGATCAGGGCTGGTACTACCACCCCGCATTGGGTTTCAGTCGTTTCAGGTAACCAAAAGGAAAGGAGGCCGTATGAATGAGACCGAAGAAGAAATGCTGAAACGCTCAGCGACAAGGGTCAGAATGGTGATCAACGGGTTTTTAGATGAGAAGCTCAAAGCGAAACTCAAGACGGTGAACAGCGAGGAGGAGAAGAACTTCCTGAGAGAGGAGAGGATTCGGAAGCATGCAAAGGACGCTGGCAAAGTCCAGCAAGCGAGTCACGCGAACAAGTACATGCATCCGGACGCCAGAGGAACATGTCTGATTTCCGGGGGCAACCCGAACGCAGGGGAGAGATACGTGGGAACGCATACGGTGAAGGCATCCTGTGATCTCGATGCCGTGTTCTATGGAGGGGCAGCGTATATTCCCATCTACGATTTCGTTTCCCTGGAGCTCGACGGCAAAACACTCCTGGAGCGTGCCGATGAAGGAGACGCCGCACTGACGGCTGCACTATCCGATGATCCCGTCAGGGCCGAGTCTTACAGAAAAGCCTTCGCCGCGATCGCCACCAATCAAAACCCACAGAGGACTCATACGCTTGCCAAGCAGGTGTACTGGCCTTTGTATGACGGCGGCTACCACCTGCTTGGCCCCCTTTTTCCCACATCCCTGTTCCATGAGGTGTGGAAAACCGTCCGGGAAGACCGCTTTTCCAATGAAGCCAAGGCCGCCAGAAATGCCCGGCGGGAGGATGCACCGCACGAACGCGGCTACCGTGAGTACCCCAACTTGTTGGTGCAGAAACACGGCGGCGCACAACCCCAGAACATCAGCTGCCTCAATTTCAGAGTGCGGCATGGTGAGTGCTACCTTCTACCGTCCTGCCCCCCCACATGGGTTTCTGATCCGGTCAAACCGCCTCTTCATGTAAGGAGCATTTTTGATGGGCCTTTCGGTCGCCGCAAAAGGGTCAGGGTGCTGATCCGCGTGTTGCGAGATTTCCTGGCGTCGGTCCGCGACTACAACAACATCCGCATCCGCAACAAAAGGGCCGAGTTGGTCGGAACCATCCGTGAAGAACTTCTCCAGTTCGCCGCTGCAATTCAGGAGCTGGCTCCAGGCTGGAGTGCGAATGAGGACTGCCGCCTGAACATGGAAGAGCAATGCTGGTTGGACCCTTTTCGCGCCCGGGAAGACGAGCCCTTTGCCAGCGTTTGCGGCAAGGGCAACTGGAAGGATGCCGTCTGCCGTCGTTTTGCCAACTGGCTCAATGCTCGGTTGACCGCCAGGAAATTGCCAATGGGAGAAACCGAGGCCCGGGCATGGCGGGTGTTCCTGGATGAAGAGTTGCGCATGCTGCGCATGGAGGTGAGCACAGATGACTGAACCTGTCGCACTACTGCTGTTGCCGCGTTTGCGGGTTCAAAATGCCAACGCGATATCCGGGCCCCTTACCTGGGGTTTTCCATCACCCACTGCATTCACCGGTTTCGTGCACGCCCTTCAGAGGAGGTTCTCCGACCGGCTTCATGAGGGCTTCGAAGGCGTCGGAATCATCTGCCATCGTTTCGAGCCCCAAGTGACCAGTCCGGCAAGCCGTCGCACATTGGCTTTCAAGATTACTCGAAATCCTCTGGGCAAGGACGGCAAACCCGCATCCTTTGTGGAGGAAGGAAGGGCCCACATGGAGGTGAGTCTCCTGATAGGCGTCTGCGATTACATGACCCGAAGGACCGGCGAGGATTTCGCCCGGGAAGTGATGCATGAAGTGCAGGGCATGCGGCTAGCCGGTGGCAGCATTCTTCCAACCCGTACCGGGAAACGCTTTCAGGCCGAGTGGTTCCCGCTGGATGATGAACCAGAGGCGCAGGCGGATCAGTTCGTAAAGTTGCGTCGACGACTTCTGCCGGGGTTCGCCCTTGTGGAACGAGAGGACATATTCACCGCCCACATAGAGTCATTGCGACGGCGAGCCCCCCAGGCCAATGCCCTGGACGCCCTCCTGGATCTCTCGCGCCTGAATGTAGAGCCCGACATCCCGAATCCTGACAAGCCCGGCGAGACCACGTGGGGGATCCGCAGCAAGCCCGGTTGGCTGGTGCCCCTTCCGATTGGGTACGCCGCCTTGACCGAGGCTTATGAACCCGGACAGGTAAAAGACGCCCGGGACGAGTCCGTCCCCTTCCGGTTTGTAGAGTGCCTTTATTCCTTGGGCGAATGGGTCAGTCCGCATCGTATGGAAAGTTTTGCTCAGATGCTTTGGACCCACGAGGCGGACACGGACAAAGGGATTTATCGCTGTGTCAACCGCTATTCGGCTGATCAAACCACCATTGCCTCTGAAGGGGCCTGAAAGGAGACCACAATGGCAAAAAGCAACCTGAAAACCGCATCCGTACTCGCTTTCGAACGTAAACTCGATCCGTCCGACGCATTGTTCAGCGCGGGCCGATGGAAGGATCGGGAAAACGGAGACGCATGGCCCTTCATTGGGATCCGTGAGAAATCCGTGCGCGGGACCATCTCGAATCGGCTCAATGGCGACAGCGAGGATCCGGCAAAGCTGGACGCAACGATCCAGAACCCAAACCTACAGACCGTTGACGTGGCTGCGCTTCCCAGCAACGCAGACTCCCTGCGTGTTCGTTTCACCCTGCGTGTCCTAGGCGGTGTTGGAATTCCTTCTGCGTGCAACGACGCCGACTACCAGAAAAAGCTTAGCAGCCTTGTTGGGTCGTTCATCCAAGATCATGGATTCAAGGAACTGGCTGCTCGCTACGCCTTCAACCTGGCCAACGGCCGTTTCCTGTGGCGAAACCGCATGGGCGCCGAAGAGGTGGAGGTCAGAATCAGCCAGCTGAATGACGGGGAGCGAAAACGGCAGTGGATTTTCGATGCTCTGAGATTCCCACTCAAAAACTTTGAGGCTCCTGAGAAGTTTCGGGACTCTTTTGATGAACTGTCCACTGTGATTGAAAGTGGGCTTTCAGAAGAGGACCATGTCTTGTTGGAGGTCCTCGCATACGTGCGCTTGGGCGATGGCCAGGAGGTCTATCCTTCTCAGGAACTGGTTCTTGACCGGGGTGGCAGAAGAGGCCAGAAAAGCAAGACACTCTACATAGTAGGTGATGTGGCCGGCATGCACAGCCAAAAAATTGGAAACGCCTTACGCACAATCGATACGTGGTATCAGAGTGACGAGGACTTAGGGCCCATTGCCGTCGAGCCGTACGGGTCGGTGACTTCGAGAGGAAAGGCGTATCGTCCGCCAAAAAAGAATGATTTCTATACGCTGCTCGATAACTGGATTCTCAAAGACAAGGTACCTGACAATGACCAGCAGCTTTTTGTCATGGCCACACTGATACGCGGTGGTGTGTTTGGCGATAAGGAAAAAGGTAAGGAGTGAGACATGGACAGCTACACTGATTTTCGATTGGCACCCGATCCGGAATTCACAACCCCGACATTGATGAATGCATTATTTGCCAAGCTTCATCGAGCGATTGCGAGTTTGAACGGCATACAGGTAGGGGTGAGCTTTCCCGACCATCAGGCCAAACCGCCGTCTCTTGGGGGCTGCCTGCGCGTACACGGCGGCGCTGATCATCTGGCTCGACTTATGTCTCAGGATTGGCTATGCGCCATGCGCGACTACTTGGTGGCTGGAAAGATCAGCAGTACCCCCGTCGATGCGCTCCATTGTCGTGTGAGGCGAGTCCAGCCCAAAAGCAGCGCTCAACGGCTACGGCGGCGATACATGAAGCGGCACAATGTTAGCGAGGAGGAAGCCATACGGTGCTTTCCTGCACAGGTTGAACAAAGAGTCGATTTGCCTTTTTTGCGGCTGAAAAGCCAGAGCACGCACCAGAGCTTTCGCCTGTTCATAGCGCATTCAGAACCGATTGAAGAGGCATTCATGGGAACGTTCAACACCTATGGTTTCAGCGCCCAAGCCACGGTGCCCTGGTTTTGACCCTTTTTGAGGCGGTCTGAAAAACAGTGGAAAAATCCGTGGGTTGGAAAAGGTCCCCACAATTGGGTATGATCATCCTTTTGCTGAGTTCCGCTTTCACGAAAGCATGTTGGCACTAAATCATCTTGTTCACTGCCGCATAGGCAGCTTAGGAATGGTGGGGTACGAGTTTGTGGCCGGCGGAGGCGTTCACTGCCGCATAGGCAGCTTAGGAATTGAGCCAAAAGGCCACACCGCACAGATCCAAGTTCACTGCCGCATAGGCAGCTTAGGAAGAGGACGTGGTGTACTTTCGGTACCCGCACCCGTTCACTGCCGCATAGGCAGCTTAGGAAGGACCGCATTGTGCAGCACGCGCTCATGAACGGTTCACTGCCGCATAGGCAGCTTAGGAAACGGCGGTTCGGGTTGTGTCGGGGTCGGAGGAGTTCACTGCCGCATAGGCAGCTTAGGAAGGGATCGTCACGGCCTCGTGGCTCGTCTCGTGGTTCACTGCCGCATAGGCAGCTTAGGAAATGAATATCGTCCGCATCTCCTGTGTCGTCACGTTCACTGCCGCATAGGCAGCTTAGGAAATAAGTCCAATGCCCGCCGGCGCGCAGCTGAGGTTCACTGCCGCATAGGCAGCTTAGGAATGCTCGGCTCGTTCCTTGGCCAGTTGCTCGGCGTTCACTGCCGCATAGGCAGCTTAGGAAGAGTCAAGAAAGATAAGCACAACAAGTATTTTGTTCACTGCCGCATAGGCAGCTTAGGAATGTCACGGCCTGCCGGATCTCAGCGGGCTTGGGTTCACTGCCGCATAGGCAGCTTAGGAATGGACGCGCGCGCGCGGATTGCCTAACGGTTCGTTCACTGCCGCATAGGCAGCTTAGGAACTGAGCGTCAATCCATCGACTGGTGGCGGGACGTTCACTGCCGCATAGGCAGCTTAGGAATACACCCGTTCCAGCCTACACCAAACGTGTGGGTTCACTGCCGCATAGGCAGCTTAGGAAATATGGTGGATCTCATAACTGGGATAGTCCGCGTTCACTGCCGCATAGGCAGCTTAGGAATTGACCTCTTGCAGGATCAGCCACGCCGACTTGTTCACTGCCGCATAGGCAGCTTAGGAAACAGGGCCTCCAAGATGCGGACTCCGGCCCAAGTTCACTGCCGCATAGGCAGCTTAGGAATGTACCTCTCCTGGGAACGCAGGGAACGGATTGTTCACTGCCGCATAGGCAGCTTAGGAATGAATGCCGCGGATCCGGCCCTGGTTGTCCCGGTTCACTGCCGCATAGGCAGCTTAGGAATCAAGGCCCAGGGCTTCAAAGTCAGCCGGCAAGTTCACTGCCGCATAGGCAGCTTAGGAATGCCTGGATTGCAATAGCCTTCGCCAACAGTTGTTCACTGCCGCATAGGCAGCTTAGGAATGTTGTCGCCGCCGGGAAATAGCCCCGAGCTAGTTCACTGCCGCATAGGCAGCTTAGGAAGCAACCGGCAATGAGGGGCATTTGATTTCCAGGTTCACTGCCGCATAGGCAGCTTAGGAAATGTCGAGCCATACCGGTACTTGACACTGAGGGTTCACTGCCGCATAGGCAGCTTAGGAATTGTGCGGGTTGAGCGAGTCGCCGTCCTTGTGGTTCACTGCCGCATAGGCAGCTTAGGAAGCGCACGGTTGACACCGCCGACCCTGACAGATGTTCACTGCCGCATAGGCAGCTTAGGAATACGGATCAACCCGGGGGTGACGCCGACCTGGGTTCACTGCCGCATAGGCAGCTTAGGAATGATGGCCGGCGGCGCCCGCCGGGACCTGGCCGTTCACTGCCGCATAGGCAGCTTAGGAATGAATTTCATGGGGGCCATTGCCATGCTAACAGTTCACTGCCGCATAGGCAGCTTAGGAATGGTTACTCGAGCAAATCGGCGGGCGCCAGCTGTTCACTGCCGCATAGGCAGCTTAGGAAGCGTGTGTCCGCCTTGCCGGTCTTCTCGCTGAGTTCACTGCCGCATAGGCAGCTTAGGAAGCCTCCAGATACCCAAGGTGCCGGAGCATCTTGTTCACTGCCGCATAGGCAGCTTAGGAAAATTCCCGCCGGCGAGCAGCTCGCGCACAGTCGTTCACTGCCGCATAGGCAGCTTAGGAATGGATGAAAAGCCGCCGACGAGTCGTCGGGGCGTTCACTGCCGCATAGGCAGCTTAGGAAGCGCGGGAGGACACGCCGCACGCCGCGGAATCGTTCACTGCCGCATAGGCAGCTTAGGAAAAGGGGTTCAGCCTGCACACGGTGTCGCTCCAGTTCACTGCCGCATAGGCAGCTTAGGAAACTGGGACATGGCGCCTCCGCGACCGGCGATGGTTCACTGCCGCATAGGCAGCTTAGGAATCCCGCTCCTTAGCGAGTTCGTCGATTGAATAGTTCACTGCCGCATAGGCAGCTTAGGAAATGAAACCGTAACGGTTCAAGCGGGTGTGCCAGTTCACTGCCGCATAGGCAGCTTAGGAATGAACCGGAACTGAAAGCACTTTCGTTCTGCGGTTCACTGCCGCATAGGCAGCTTAGGAAAGGCAGAAGGATTGCCTGGTGGCAAGGCCCGAGTTCACTGCCGCATAGGCAGCTTAGGAAGCAAACACACAGGAGGAGGAAAAGCCATGGATGAGTTCACTGCCGCATAGGCAGCTTAGGAATTATCTGAGGGTGCCGTAGTGCTTCTGCGTGGGTTCACTGCCGCATAGGCAGCTTAGGAAAAAGCCACTCCCCGTAGTTCTCGGGGGTATCGGTTCACTGCCGCATAGGCAGCTTAGGAAATGGCCACCTGTAGAGGAGGGAGGGGGGTAAACCCCTCCCCCTCGTCAAACCGGACAGGCAGGTTTCCCGCATCCGGCTTTCCCTTGAACTTCACCACAAGGCACACACAGAACGCCAGCGGATGCCATTACTACAGATAAATCAGCCCGAGC
>CAYYVD010000181.1:0-10210 GCA_964475045.1 uncultured Desulfobacterales bacterium
CGCCCTGCTCTGCGCCCTGGGCCGGGCCTGCGGCATTCCCACACGTGTCGGGTTCGCCCACGTGCGAAACCATCTCGCCACACGGCAGCTTCTGGAGTACATGGGCACGGACCTGTTCGTCTTTCACGGGTATGTCGAGTTCTTTCTGGAGGGCCGCTGGGTGAAGGCCACGCCCGCCTTCAACGCCGAGCTCTGCCATCGCCACCGGGTGGACCCTCTGGAGTTCGACGGCCGCAACGACTCCCTGTTCCAACCCTACAACCGGGACCGGGAGCAGTTCATGGAGTACGTGGAGGACCTGGGAACCTTTGCGGACATTCCGGTGACGCGCATCGTCCGGGGCTGGGAGCAGGCCTACGGACGGGAACGGATCCAGAGCTGGATCGCGTCCTTCGAGCAGACCGGGGGCCTGCCCCACCGGCGGTTTCGGGAGGAGGACGTTGTTCACACCTGAAGCCGTGTCCCCCGCGTGCCCAACGCCTCTCGAGTGCCCACGGCACTACCGTCTTCGAGGGGCTCACGTTCCGCAGCCCTGCTTTCGGGCCTCTTCGTTGGCTCGGGCCAGTCGCTCGAGAAACCGGGCCCACCGGCTTTTGGGCTTGCCGGGGGTCTTTCCGTTTCTTCGGTCCTTCATGCCTGCACACCCCCTTGTGGGGCCGGACGCCGCCGATCCTATGCTCGGGACACGGACTCGAGGTCGAGCTCGAGAAACGAGGTCCCGGCCACCGGATTGTACCGGTACGGCGCAATGGGCCGGAAGCCCAGGGAACCGTACAGGGCCCTGGCGGCCTTCATGCCCGGCAGGGTGTCCAGCCGCATGCGCGCGTACCCGGCCCTGCGGGCCCGCTCGATGATCGCCTCGCTCAGGATCCGGCCCAGTCCCCGACCGCGACCCTCCGGGCGGATGTACATCCGCTTCATCTCGCAGATCCTCTCCTCGAAGGGGCGCATGGCCACACATCCTACCGCCGCCTCCCCCTCCTGCGCAAGAAGCAGGCAGCCCTCGGGGGGCGCATACTCCCCGGGCATTCCGGCCATCTCCGCATCGAACCCCTGAAACGAGAGGTCGACGTCCAGGGAGCCTGCATACTCCTCGAGCAGCCCCATGAGCTGCTGAAGGAGGGGCCCCTCATAAGCCTCCACAATCCGAACAGACCTGTCGGATTCAGGATCTCTGCAGGTCATGGGAGGCGGCTTTCCACGACTCGAGGCGGACTCGGAGGCGAAACGGTCACCCCGCCGGGGCCTGGGCGAGCCTGGGCGTCACCCAGACCTCGAGCCAGGTGCTCCAAGTGTCCTTGTGAATGCTGATGATGCAGTCCCGGTCGGGTTTTTCGAACACCAGCAGGTACACGCCGTACTTGAAGTAGCTCCTCAGCTTCCATTGATCCCGGGGCATGTTCTCGATGAAGAAGTCGAACAGGCTCACCGGATCCACCCACCCCTTGAAGCAGATCCTTCCCGCCTTCAGATGGGCGGTCTCGAACAACAGGGAGCTGTCCGCATCGAGCTTCATCTTCCGCGGAATCAGGATGTCCTTGAAATCGTAGTACTGATCCGGGCTGGCTTCCTCGGCATCTGGTTTCGGAGAAGCGGCAGCCGGCTCGGGCGGGCCGGGCTGCTCCCCTCCCGGTCCGTACTTCGGAGAGCAAGAAGCCGTCAAAAGCACCACCATCGCCAGCAGCAAGCCCGTTCGTTTCGTGATGTCCACCTCCCGCCTGACCTCCGTTCCACCGGTTCGAAAAGGCTGCGTGTGCCCGTGTCGAAACATCTTACAAACCGTATGGGGAACACCTTTTCATGTCAAGCGGAAAGCCCGGCGCCCATGGGCGGATTCGGATTGTGATTCGCGGGTCGCCGTGATAGGACGTTGCCATGCCTGCGAGACTTCTTCGAAGGCTCTACATCTTCAAGACCCGGGAGGCGCTGCATGCCGCACCAAGGAACGACCTTTCAAGGGGAGACCATTCGACTGGACAATCAGGAGTACGTGGACTGCACCTTTGTCGACTGCGACATGCAGTACGGAGGCGCGGGGTACGTGGGCTTCAGCAACTGCAAGTTCGACCGCTGCCGGTGGTCGTTCGTGGATGCCGCCTCCAACACCCTGCGCTTCATGGCGAGCCTGTACCACGGGCTCGGAGAGGGAGGCCGGAACCTCATGGAGGACCTGTTCAACAGCATCCGGCAGAACCCGCCTCCAGGGATGGAGGCACCCGAGGGGACCCCGGGGCCACGCTCGGAGTAACCGCCGCTCGGACCGAATTCGGCGTGACCCCGCGTTTTCGGCCTTCCTACGCCTTTCGGAGCTCTCCGGCGTCCCGGTCGTGAAGGAGCTCCCGAAAGACGATGTAGCGGCGCATCTCATCCAGGTCGAACACCACGTGCGGCTCCCTCAGAAAGTCCCCCAGGCCTCCTTCCGGCAGGTCCAGATCCACGTTCCACTTTCCGTCGCGAGTGAAGTTTCTGAGGCTTTCGGGCTCCTCCAGGACCTCTTCCGGGAGGTACTGGACGCAGTACTGCCTGGCCAAATCGTAGTACAGGACAGGCGTGTCCAGAAACCCCTCGTAACCGCACGCCTCACAGGTGAAGGTGTTGATGTCGCCGGCCAGGAGCGCCTCTCGAAGCTGAGGCTCGGCGTCCGCGCCGACGGTGTCGAAAACGGTCGCAGGTTGAGGCTCGTTACACTGGGGGCATTCCACCTCGAAGTCGTTTTTGCGCGTCATGAGACTCCTTTCGGGCGAGAGGAAAGCGCTCGCCTACCATGCGGCTCCGTCTCAAACCGGCCCGCTTGTCCGAATCGATCATGACTCCGTGTATAGGCAATGGTCCGGCCCGTTTCAAGACCGAATCGTCGGTTTCCTCCTCGGAAAAGGCAAAATACACGCTCCGCCCCATGGGCGGATCGTGATCACCGGGCGGCTGCTTCACTGGCGCTTTGCCCGCTGGAGCCAACGTTTCCGGGCTCGCGGCATCAGCCTCTCCGCGCCACGCGGTTTTCAAAAGCCCGTTTGCAGTGACCTCTCCACCGACAGTCCGCCGAGGGCCCCGTCTGCCTCCTTCTCCACCTCGAGAAATCGAGAATACAGGTTCGCCCCCATTGGGTCCTCTTTTCCATTGCGCCTATAATCTTCCCAATGAACGTCTCATGCGATGAAAGGAGGAAACCCATGGGTCGAGTGGACAACAAGGTCGCCCTGGTCACGGGCGGGGCGAGGGGAATTGGAAAGGCCGCCTGCAGGATCCTGGCGGAGGAAGGCGCGAAGGTGGCCGTCACGGACATCATCGAGGACGAAGGCCGGCAGGTAGCTGAGGAGATCCGAAAGAACGGCGGCACCGCGGACTACTGGCACCTGGACACCAGCCGCGAGCCGGAGGTCCAAAGCGTGATCGACGCCGTGGCCGAGGCCTTCGGGGGCTTGCACATCCTGGTGAACAACGCCGGGATCTCCGGCACCAACGAGCCCACCGACAAGATCGACGAGAGAGATTGGCAATGGGTCATGGACGTGAACGTCAAGGGCGTCTTTCTCTGCACCAAGCACGCCATCCCCCACATGAGGGAGGCCGGTAAGGGAAGCATCATCAACCTCTCTTCGATCTACGGGATCATCAGCGCCCCGGACCTTCCCGCCTACCACGCCTCCAAAGGCGCGGTCCGGCTCATGTCCAAGACCGACGCGCTGCTCTATGCCGGGGAGAACATCCGTGTCAACTCGGTCCACCCGGGTTACATCTGGACCCCTCTGGTCGAGGAGCTGGGCGAGCGATCCGAGCAGGGGGTGGACGCGTTTCGGGAGGAGCTGGCGAGTCTCCACCCGGTCGGTCACGTGGGGGAACCCGATGACGTCGCCTATGGAATTCTTTACCTGGCCTCGGACGAGTCCGCGTTCGTCACCGGAAGCGAGCTGGTGATCGACGGGGGATACACGGCCCAGTAGAGTCCGGATTCTTCCGTCTGGGAGCCGGGGCTGTGACTGGGCTCGAGAATGTACGTCGCTCCGGGAGGGGCGGGACGACCTGCGGACCCGGGTCGTCCCGCCGCGCTGGCCGGCGTCGCAGGATGAGGGCCGGATTTCCGGGTAGCGGCTGGAGAGGTCATCCGTGCAGCAGGGATCGGGGCGAAATTGTAGATGAAAAAACAAGACCGCCCGGCCTTTCGGTCCAAGCGGGACCGAAAGGCCGGGCGGATGGATCCAAGTCACGCATTCTAGACGTCTTCGCCCGTTATCTTCGTGGTTGTATCGGCTTCAGCAGTTTCTATTCTTGCATTCGCCAGCTCTTTGTTTAGACGATGATCAATGTTCACCATCCGGGCCTCGTTTTCCGCGATCTCCAGAAGGATGGTATTCACTTCCAGTTTCTCGGCAATATCGTGGAGCTGTTCTGCAGAGATCTTCTCGTAAACCACATTCCCGAGCGTGGCCAGCTGCCGGGTCACCTGTGTCTCCAGCCTCGCCTTTTCCCGCCTCAAGCGGGTGAGCTCGATCCCCTCGCCGGCCTTCGAGGTCAGGTTGTGCACGGTGGACAAAGCGGCATCGAAACCCTCTTCCATTCCCCTTTGTATTCGGTCCCAAAGTTTCATGGCTCCCTCCTTGTTCATGTTGACATCCTCACTTCATCCTTTAGAGGCCAATCCCCACAAAACAATGCCAGAATCTGATCAAGAAGCCGGCACTTGACGCGCTCCAGGCCCCGGGGTCGCAGCGCCCGGCTTTTGTCTTCTCTCGATGACAGAACTGATTGGTTTTATAGCGGCTCGTAAGGAGGTTAGCCTGTCATCTTTCCACTGAATGAACATAATAGCCCCGTATGCAATGTCAAGAGAAAGCCGGCCGGATCGCCCCCTGCTCAGTCGACAAGGGTGCCACACCTCGGGGCCCATCACCCTGACGAGAACATGCTTCCCCACGGTCTTGACCTCGAACCTGACGGCGGAAGAACTGAAGGGCTTCATCGGGGAGAGGGCCTTCGACCGCTTCCGGGAAGACGGAGGCGTCCTCCCGGCCTTCGATTGAGAGAGTCAGGCATGCAATCAGAGAAGTTGATCAGGAAACGGCTGATAAAATCGTAAAACGATCACCCGAAGAGGCTGTAAGTCGATCACGACCAAAAATCATCCCCGCGGCTTCGCTTTTCACCCAAGCCGGGGTATTTGGGTGCTCGATCTCTTTCTGCGTCGAGTGAGCAATCTGGATATATGGCATCACTTTCATTCCTCACGTCGGGGTAAGAACGGACGAACCGCATCAAGAAGCCTATGGGCCTTCCATCTGGTACCGTGGCGGCTTTCTGCGCGAGGAGAACAATATCCCTCGGCCGCACGCCGCGAAGGTCACCCATCAGTGCGTATTTCGAATTTTGTTATCCTTTATAATGCTATTGGACTGCTCACAGAAAGCACCATCCCTGGCTTTGCATATATCCTTTCTCACGGTCACGGTCTTCTCCGCTGCCACCGTGCTGTATCCATCCGTAACCCTTAAAGTCACTTGAAATTGACGCTCCTGGTCGTTTTTGGTCCACTTAACTTAGCATACCTGTGCGTCGGCTCATTCTTGGAAACCTTGTTACCGTCCCCGAAATCCGAACTCACAATACTTACCGGATCGCTCTCGCAGTCATGCGATTCGCAGGCAAAGGTTACACAGGGGCCTCCCAATAAATTGGTCCTTGCTCTACCACTATTTTTACCTCGGGTGGCGCATTATATTGCGATGCCAAAGAGTCTGCTCGAGCAAGCTGTTCCTGGTTTCCAAACTCCCTCGCCTCTTCGAGTACCCGATAACCCCCGGCATAGTCCTCGGAGTCAAACCGGGAACGCGCCAATTCGTACTTCTCTTCAAACACTCGACTTCGATAGGCCTCCTCTTGGCTCTCCGCCTGTGCGCGCAGTTTTGAAACACGGCGGGTGTCCATTTCGATGCCGTAACCGGAAAACGCCTTCGCAGCCAGTTCCCGGGCTCGAGAAAGCTCCTGTCTGGCCTTCTCAAAACGGTTTTGCTCGATGAACCCGCGAGCCAGCGTGAGATGCTCCTCAAAGCGCCTCTCATGGTCCTGTGCGACCCTGGCACGGATCTGATTGAGCCGTTCTCTAACACGCGTTTGGAGTGGATGGCCCAGTTCAAAGCCACGTCGATCTCCCACATGGGAAGCGCGGACTATTTAGATTTCCATGGCTTTAGTGTAGAAATAAAAACAGCGAAAATAATCGTGGCAGCCTGAAAACTTCCCCACCAGTAGAGCATCTTAAGATTTTCCTGATACATTTCAAGGGATAGCGCATTCAGTCCTTCTGTCTTAGAAATCGTTTCTAGACTCGCAGCCCAGGGGCCAAGCCAGATGATTCCAAAGATCATTCCATATATCGCTATGATCCATTTTACAGTCACCCACTTGTGCCTAAACCACCCCCAATTGGTGAAAACGGAGTAGATAATGCCGGTAATAATAACTCCAATGTTTCCAGGAATGATAATCCATATATCAATAAAAATTATGGCCTGATTGATCCCATAGAGTTCCATGCCATGACTAGCTTCCAAACAGAAGAGCATAACATTCACACTTACAGCACCACCCACCCAGAGGCAGGCAAGAATAAGGTGGAATCCTTTCAACCACTTCTGACCTTTTGCTTTCAGCTTAGCCATGATACTCCTGCCTACTTCAATTATAGGGTCTTTGATTTGAATATCTTTTTTGTTTCGCTAAAAACCGCTTTGCACACGACAATATATGCTGGCAATATTTTCTCATCGAAATATGGAAGTTTGATATGAGCTAAATTCACAAGCAGTCAAGAGTAATGCCGAAATCGTTCGGCCTGAAACGTCCGACCGTTGGTTTCTGTTAACTGTCCCTTGCGGACCCGCATGAGGGGTGGTGTGGTGGCTGGGGGTTAAAACCCTCGGCTACCCGATTGGAGACCTCCGTTCTACTTCCTTGCGTTGATCTGCAAGCCCATTGGTTTGCAGGACACTGTGAAATTCTCAAATTTACTATCAAGCAGCAACCTCTCAACCTCTGGCTTAATGTAGGAGGCATTGATTGAGGTGATGAGCCCAGGGCGGATGGCCTTAGGTTTGGTGACCAGCCACATGAAGCATTTGACGGGCGCGATCATGTTTCGCCGCAAGTCCGAAATGAACATGCGGCCACTGGGCTTCAGAACTCGCCAGATTTCCGAAAGAGTCTCGGAAACGTACGACCATTCGTGCAGAGATCCGTTGCTGAACACGGCATCAAAGATGTTGTCGTCAAAAGGCATCCTTGACCCGCTGCTTTCCACATACTCGGTTCTCTCTGTGAGACCGTAATCGACAGCATTACGCCGGGCAACAGAGATCATATCAGAGCTGATGTCCAGTCCGGTGAGTCGCGTTCCGTTGGTGTGCTTCAACCACTCGAGCCCCAAATATCCAGGGCCAGGTCCGACCTCGAGAACACATCCGGTGTTGATGCCTGATTGGATGATTGCCTTCGTTTCCATCCATCCCTTGTCACGGAACCGTCTTTGCATCTGGTCGTAGATCTCAACTGTGAACTCCCCTTGGATTCCCTCATTAGTTTCTACAATTCGCGCGCGAACCATTATAATCTCTCCTTTTCTCAAGCTAACGCCACGCTTCAAACGCTGGATGCAAAGAAGTATGAAATTTCTAAGCTACCATTTGGTGCGCTTATCGAGATAACGCCTGTAAACTGTAGCTGGATAGCCTGGTCGGCAATGAAAGCGCATGTTAGCGCGCTATATTATTGTTCAAAGGCTTAAGAAAAGATCCCTTTTCTATTTTGACTTTTACTCATGCTCTGTAATAAAACATTTCTTCAATATCGGACATAGTATTTCTCTTGCTTCACCTCCATAAAATAGGATCGTATGATTACTCTCTCCTAAGCGAGTTTCTCTATTTTTGCTCATCTTTTTCATTTCTCGAATTGTGTTTTCAAAAAACTTTAATTCCTCTCCACAGTCACATCTAAAGGATGATGGGAATAATTCTGTTTCCATATCAATTTGCATCCTTATTTCCACGCGAACTTCTATTATCCGGGAGGAGCCCTCGACCGAAGGGATAAGTCTTGTTGAATACTGCCATGCTCGCCGATTCCAGTTTTACCCTACACTCCTTGATCGTCCACCGCAGTCATCTTAAGATCTGAAACCCAGCATATGATTATGACGTACAGTCTTATTGAATCCTTGAAATTCCTGGAGGTTCAAAAGTGGAAGCATTCCAGTGCAATCAGGGAAAAGAACGAATTAGAATATCCATGAATCGGATGATTTAGATCGAATTGCAATTATTACATATTATGGATATTTTCGAGCCTTGCAATAATCATGAAGCGGTTAGGAATAAATCCGCCGTGCCGTTAAACTGGCAGTCTCAATGGCGTGGCAAACGATATCTTGCACCATCTTCAACCGGGGCTGCTTCAGGGCGTACCGTCGTGATTTGTCCTTTTCTACTGCTTCATACATATAGGTATCCATGGTCACTTCAAGCTGGATAACATGGACTTTGCTGTCCGGATCATTATGCTTCCTTGTGATGAACCCGCCGGAATAGGGTTCGTTTTTGGCCGTTGTCAGGCCGAGGCGATGCCTCTGGGCCACGCTGTCCAAGGCCTGGCAGAAGGAATGGATGATCTCTGAATCGGCGGATTTGTCATCAAGCGTGCCCACAACAAAATTACTCCGGGCCCGGCCCTCGTCATACACCCGTCCCCAGCCCACCGAGGACATGGAATGGGCGTCGATAATAAGGGCGTACCCCCTTTCCCGGATCATGTTTTCGGCCAGCAGGTAGATAATATTGTGGTAGAGGTCATAGTAACGGATAATATGTGCAAATTCATCACCCGTGTAAGGCTGCTTCAGCATCTTTTCATCTTTAATGGTATGGTATTCGGTGGCTGGGTTTGTCAGATGCTTGGGCAGGTTTTCAGCCTCAAATCCGTTCCGGGTCCGGTTCATGTCCACAAAAAACGGGGCAAGCCGGGAAACCACCTGAAGACCGTCCAATCCTTCGTAAAGAACATCACTTAGCAGGTCGATTTCCTTGAGGCACTCGTCGTCCAGGTCGAAGCGGTCCTTAAAGGCCTCCGGCACCAGCACCCCTGAGTGGGGAATGGACAGGATGTAATCGTTGGACCGGGGGGTGAAGTCGATGAGATCCTGGATATACAGGTAGTAGGTTTCCCGGCCGAATACATCGAATACCGGTATCTGTTCGTTGAATTTCCTGTACAGCCCCTCGACATTATTCCACGGAGACATGGGTTGTTCCACAACCGGCGCCGCAATAATGGCGGGGGGCGGCTCCTTGGCCAAGAGTTCGGATTCCAGTTTATCCATGATAATGGCGCCTACTGACACGCCGTAGATCTGATAGAGCCCCTGGCCGCCTGGGTAGGCGTTGATTTCAATGACCTTTCCCGTGCTCAGCATATCCACCGATGCATACCGGATTTCAGGGAACGCACTGATGACGGTTCTGGCAATCTGCTCCTGCTCCCGGGTTAGGGCATGGGCCACCTGGTTGGCGCCGAAAGAGAGGTTGGTTTTCCATTGGCCGTAGGCCGGCTCCCTGAACATGGGGGCGATCAGCTCCCCGTCAAAGAACGTCACTACGATGTCGCCGTTTTTCACCTCCGGGCAGAATTCCTGAATCAGGATATGGGTATATATGGAAAGGTACATGGCGATCACCTGATCCAGCTCAGGATCGTCAAAACGGACCCTGTGCACCTGCATCCCGCACCCGTAGCCGAACCGGTCCTTGATGACGAAATACCCCTCATCTTTTGGCAGCCTGCCGATGGCTTCGTCGGCATCTTCCGGTGACGCACACGCAAAGGTCATGGGCTGCGGGGTATCAGGCAGGCGCTTTGTCAGTTCGTATTTGTCGGTCGTGTAAAAGGTGGCATCCAGGCTTTCCATGAGCGCCCTCCGTTGATCCAGCTCTTTGAGCAGGTCTACATTGGGAGAGTCCGCATTCCTGATATCATCCCCCCGGGCAAAGCAGATATCAATATCCGAAAGCTTTAAAGGGCGGTCCAAAGCCTTCGTCACATACCGGTGGGCCGTTACGGGATCCCCCTCCCATTTTTCCGGCAGCCGCAGAACCGAAGCCCTGGTATAAACCGCTCCGTCGTGGCGGTAAAGATCGCTCATACTGAAATGATAGAGGTCGTGCCCGCG
>CAYYVD010000182.1:0-10185 GCA_964475045.1 uncultured Desulfobacterales bacterium
TCGGCTATATTCATACCTCTTGGTTTGGAAACCGTTGAACCATGGCTTGGAAGAAAGGGGGTGAAAACGAGAAAATGAGTTGCGTGGATTGTTCCCCGTTCGTGTCCACCTCACAACGAAGGAGGTCTGCACCATGAGAAGGAGTATCATCAGCTTGCTGGCCGGAGTCTTCGTGGTCTCCCTGCTCGCCGTGGGCGTGGCGCCGGCCCCGGCGTCAGCCGACTCGATCATTTTGAACTATGCGAACTTCCCGCCTGCCCCCACCTTCCCCTGCGTCCAGATGGAGCGCTGGGCGGACGAGGTGGAGAAGCGGACCAACGGCAAGGTCACGGTCAAGACCTTTCCGGGCGGCACCCTGCTCGGGGCCAAGAACATGATGGACGGCGTCATCGCCGGCCAGGCCGACATCGGGTGCCTGTGCATGGCGTACCAGCCCGGCCGGTTCATGGTCACCAACGCCACCAGCCTGCCCCTCGACATTCCCGACGCCCGCGTGGGCAGCCTCGCCCTGTGGGACCTGTACGAGAAGTATCAACCCGAAGCCTTTTCCAAGGTCAAGGTCCTGGCCATGTTCACCACGGCCCCGGCCAACATCATGAGCAAGATGCCCATTCGCACCCTCGAGGACATTCGAGGCGTGGACCTGAGGGCCTCGGGCGGCGCGGCCCAGATCCTCAAGGCCTGGGGCGCGAACCAGGTGGGCATGCCCATGAGCGAGACCCCCGAGGCGCTGCAGAAGGGCGTGGTCGACGGCCTGTTCTCCTCGCTCGAGGTGATGAAGGACTTCAAGTACGCCGAGCTCTGCCGCTACGCCACCATGACCC
The DNA here is from genome assembly GCA_964475045.1 of uncultured Desulfobacterales bacterium. Taxonomy (GTDB): domain Bacteria; phylum Desulfobacterota; class DSM-4660; order Desulfatiglandales; family HGW-15; genus JAIPEI01. The sequence goes on from CAYYVD010000182.1 coordinate 825, forward strand.
AGACGGTCATCTACCCCTTCTCCGTGGTCATGAACATGGACTCCTGGAACAAGCTGCCCGCGGACGTGAAGAAGGTCTTCGACGACCTCCGAGTGGAGCAGTCCGAGTGGACCGGCACCTACATGGACAACCACGTGGACGAGTCCATCGCGTGGTCCAAGAAGACGTACGACGTGGAGTTCATCGAGCTCAGCGCCGAAGAGAAGGCCAAGTGGGACGCCAAGCTGGAGCCCATCACCAACGCCTGGATCGAGGACGCCAAGAGCAAGGGCTTCCCCGGCGAGCAGATCGTCGAGGACATCGAGGCCCTCATCGCAAAGCACGCCAAGTAGGTCCGTGAACCGCAGCCGCATCGGCCCGTGCGGGCCGGTGCGGCGCGGGGACCTGCGCTTGGCAGGAACGTTTCGGGCCGCGTGCGCGACGCGCGGCCTCGCTCGAATCCACCCGGTCTCCTTCCCGGCCCCGCAAGGCCGGTGGAGGATCGCCCGTCGGTCTCGAGGCGGACGGGCGCAGGAGGGCGCTATGCATGCGCTGGAAAAGGTCACCCTCTTTCTGAACCGTCTTCTGGTCTGGATCGGAGGGGGCTTCCTCGTGGCCATGATTCTTCTCACCTGCTCGAACATCTTTCTGCGCCTGGTGTGGGTTCCGGTGAAGGGCACCTTCGAGCTCATGGGGTTCTTCGGCGCCATCACCACGGCCTTCGCCCTGGGCTACACCCAGATCAAGAGAGGCCACATCGCCGTGGACGTCCTCATCCTCAGCTTCTCGAACAAGACCCGCCGGGTTCTCGACATCATCAACAGCCTGATCTGCATGGTCTTCTTTTCTTTCGTGGCCTGGCAGATCACCAAGTACGCCGGAATTCTTCGGGCCACCGGCGAGGTCACGGAGACCTTGCGCTTCCCCTACTACCCCTTCACCTACGCGGTGGCGGCGGGTTGCGCCGTGCTGGCCCTGGTGTTCCTGACGGAGTTCCTCAAATCGCTGATTCCAGGGAAGGAGGGCGAACAGTGAGCCTTGCGCTTGTGGGAGTCATCGGCATCCTGGTCCTCCTTGCCGTGTTGTTCTTTCTCGGAATGCCCGTGGGGTTCGCCATGGCCATCGTGGGCTTCGCCGGGTACTGCTACGTGCTCAACTTCAAGGCGGGCCTCGGCATGCTCAGTACGGAGCTGTGGACGACCTTTTCCAAGTACGGGCTCACCGTCATCCCCCTGTTCATCTTCATGGGGCAGGTGGCCTTCTACTCCGGGGTGAACCGGAAGCTCTACGACGCCGCCTACAAGTGGGTGGGACAAATCCGGGGCGGGATCGCCATGGCCACGGTCATGGCCTGCGCCGCGTTCGCCGCCATCTGCGGGTCCAATGCGGCCACCGCGGCCACCATGACCACGGTGGCCCTGCCCGAGATGAAGAAGTTCAAGTACGACTCCAAGCTCAGCACCGGGGCCATCGCATGCGGCTCCACCCTCGGGGTGGTCATCCCTCCGAGCGTGGTGCTCATCGTGATCGGCCTCTACACGGGCCAGTCCATCGGAAAGCTCTTCTACGGGGGCGTGGCCGCCGGCGTCCTGCTGGCGGTGATGCTCACCCTGACCGTGTACATCGTCTGCTCCTTCCGGCCCGCCTGGGGCCCGGTGGGCGAGAAGACCACCTTCGGCGAGAAGCTTCGGGCGCTTCCCGGGGCCGTGGAGATGCTCATCCTCTTCCTGCTGGTCATGCTGGGCCTCTACTTCGGCTTCTTCACGCCGGCCGAGGCCGGGGCCGCGGGATCCTTCTTCGCGGTGATCATCTCCTTGGCCCAGGGACGCCTCAGTTGGGAGGGGTTCGTCAACTCCATCATGGACACCCTGCGGATCTCCTGCATGGTGATCATGATCGTGGCGGGCGCCGTCATCTTCGGCAAGTTCCTGACGGTCACTCGAATTCCCTTCAACATCGCCGAGTGGGTCACCTCCCTGCCCGTGCCGGACTTCGTGGTCATGGGGATCATCTTTCTGATCTTCGTGATCGGCGGGGCGGTCATGGACGCCCTGGCCCTGCTCCTGATCACCATTCCCATCTTCTTCCCCGTGGCCGAGAGCATGGGGCACGACCCCATCTGGTTCGGCGTGACCATCACCGTGATCACCACCCTGGGGGCGGTGACCCCGCCCGTGGGCGCCACCACCTACGTGGTGGGCGGCATGGCCCGGGACGTGCCCCTGGAGAGTGTGTTCAAGGGGGTGGCCTTCTTCATGCCCGCGTACATCCTGTGCGTGATCCTGCTGATGGTGTTCCCGGGGATCGTGACGTACCTGCCGAACCTGCTGCGGTGATCGCGGGTTCATCACGAAGGGCACCAAGAAGGGGAACAAGGAAGATCAACACCAAAAGCCTTTGAATGATGAAGGACGTGAAGGAAGAGAAGAGGGGAAACAGCAAACCCTGGAAGATGAGAGAAGCCATCAGAAGAGAGAAAAGGAAGAGAACGATGACAAAGACCTTCATGCCGAAGGCGAGGAACGAGGAGGAGCTGGCGCAGGAGCAGCTCGACGGCCTGAAGTGGACGGTCCGGCACGCCTGCGAGGGCTCCCCCGTGTATCGACGGAAGCTGGACGAGGCCGGGGCCAAGCCGGAGAACATCCGGTCCCTGGACGACCTGAGGCGGCTGCCGTTCACCACGTCCACGGACCTGCAGGAGGGCTATCCCTTTCCCCTGCTCTCGGTGCCCCAGGAGCAGGTGGTGCGCATTCACGCCTCCTCGGGCACCACGGGCAAGCGCAAGGTCCTGTGCTACACTCGAAAGGACGTGGAGGACTGGGCCCACTTCTTCGCCCGATGCTACGAGATGGCCGGGCTGAGCGCGTCGGACCGGGTGCAGATCGCCGTGGGATACGGGGTCTGGACCGCGGGGGTCGGCTTTCAGCTGGGCTGCGAGACCTTCGGGGCCATGGCGGTGCCCGCGGGCCCGGGGAACATGGACATGCAGTGCGAGTTCCTGCAGGACTTCCAGAGCACCGCCATGTGCTGCACCGCCTCCATGGGCCTGCTCATGGCCGAGGAGGTGAACCGCCGGGGGCTGCTCGACAAGATCAGCCTCAAGACCATGATCTTCGGCTCGGAGCGTTCGAGCGACGCCATGCGCCAGCGCATCCAGGACCTGCTGGGCGTGGAGCACATGTACGACATTCCGGGCATGACCGAGCTCTACGGCCCCGGCACCGGCCTCGACTGTCACCACCACGCGGGCATTCACTACTGGGCGGACTACTACATCCTGGAGATCCTGGACCCGGACACCCTGGAGCCCGTGCCCGAGGGAGAGGCGGGCGAGATGGTGGTGACCACACTGAAGAAGGAGGCCGTGCCCCTGATCCGGTACCGTACCCGGGACCTGACCAAGCTCATTCCGGGCCGCTGCCCCTGCGGGTCGGTCCTGCCACGGCACGACCGGCTTCTGGGCCGCTCGGACGACATGATCATCTTTCGCGCCGTGAACATCTACCCCGGCCAGGTGGACCACGTGCTGTCCGGGATTCCCGGCATCGGCAGCGAGTACCAGCTGGTCCTGGACCGCAAGGACGACGGCAAGGACTACATGACCCTGCGGGTGGAGCGGGACCAGGGCGTGGGGAGCGACCGAGACGTGGAGCTCTCCTCCAAAATCGGCCAGGAGATCAAGAAGCAGATCCTGGTGAGCGCCCAGGTGGAGCTGATGGAGTACGGGTCCCTGCCGCGCTCGGAGCGCAAGAGCAAGCGGGTCTTCGACAACCGGGAGTGAGGGGCTCAGGAAGACTTCATTTTCTTTGTGGTGAACAACAGAGACTGGTTTGGGTTTCACGGAGGCGTTTCATGAAAGCATTCGACTACCACACGCCGCAGAACCTGAAGGAGGCGTACGGCCTGATGGAGAAGCACCAGGGCCGGGCCCGCTACATTGCAGGCGGAACGGACGTGATCGTGCGCATCAAGCAGCGCGCCATCGAGCCGGAGGCGCTGGTTTCCCTGCGCCACATCGAGGATCTCCGCGGCATTCACTGGAACGGCGGCCTTCGCCTCGGGAGCATGACCCTGTTTCGGGACATCGAGCGGGACGAGCGAATCGCGCGGGACTACCCGGCCCTGCACCGCGCGGTGTCGGTCCTGGCCAACCCGCAGGTGCGCAACGTGGCCACCCTGGGCGGAAACCTGGCCAACGCGGCCCCCTCGGCCGACTGCGCTCCGCCCCTCCTGGTGCTCGGCGCCGCCGCCGAGATCGAGGGCCCGGGCGGGAGCCGTGAGGTCCCGTTGGCGTCCTTCTTCAAGGGGCCGGGACAGACCTGCATGGACGAGACCGAGGTGCTCAAGGCCGTGAGGGTTCCGGCACGGGAGAAGCAGAGCGGCACGGCCTTCCTCAAGACGGGCCGCGTGAGCCAGGACATCGCCCTGATCAACGCGGCCGCGTACGTGGTCATGGAGGGCAAGGTCTGCACCTCCTGCCGCCTGGCCGCGGGCGCCGTGGCCCCGGTCCCCCTGTGCCTGGAGCGGACCGAGAAGGCCCTGGAGGGACGGGAGATCACGCCGGAGCTCCTGGAGGAGATCAAGGCCCTGGCGGCCGAAGAGGTCCAGCCCATCACGGACGTGCGCGCCACGGCCGATTACCGCCGGATCATGTCCGGGGTGCTGATCAAGCGGGCCGTGGCCCAGGCCGCGGGGGCCGCCACATAGGGCATCCGCGACGCCTCCCAGGGCGTTCGGAACGCCCGGAGGCCGTTCGACACCTGCTGAGCATCGAGAAGACCATTGGGAGAAAACGCATGAAGAAGCAGATCACTTTTACCCTGAACGGCTATGAGGTCTCCACGGAGGTGGCGTCCCACCGCATGCTGCTCGAGGTGCTGCGGGACACCTTTGATCTGAAAGGGACCAAGCCGGGGTGCGGCCAGGGCGAGTGCGGGGCCTGCACCGTGCTGGTGGACGGCGTGAACGTGGACTCCTGCCTCTACCCCGCCTTTGAGATCGAGGGGAAGAGCGTGACCACGGTGGAGGGGCTCATCGGCGAGGGCAACCGGCTCCATCCGGTGCAGCAGGCCTTTGTGGAGCACGGGGGCATCCAGTGCGGGTTCTGCTCGCCCGGCATGATCATGTCGGCCGCGGCCCTCTTGAGCGAGAACCCGTCGCCGAGCGACGAGGAGATCAAACGGGGCATCTCCGGCAACCTCTGCCGCTGCACGGGCTACGTCCAGATCGTGGAGTCCGTCCGCGAGGCCGCGAGGAGCGCACAGGAGAACGCCGGCTGACCAGGCCGGTGATGTACAAGTCGAACACAGGATTCGAACATCGAAGATCGAGGGCGCCAATGACCACGCAATACAAGTTTATCGGAACCGAGGCGGCCAGGCCGGACGCTCCGGACAAGGCGGCGGGCAAGGCGGTGTACATTCACGATCTGGTCCGGCCGGGGATGCTCTTCGGCAAGATCAAGTACAGCGAGTGCGCGCACGGCCGCATCAAGCACATCGACACCTCCCGGGCGGAGAAGCTGCCCGGGGTGCGGGCCGTGCTCACCGGGGACAACACCCCCCGGGTGCGCTACGGCTTCATCAAGGACAACTTCGTGTTCAAGCGGGACAAGGTGCGCCAGTACCGAGACGAGGTGGCCGCGGTGGCGGCCACGGACCCGGACATCGCGGCCGAGGCCGTGGACCTGATCCGCGTGGAGTACGAGGAGCTGCCGGGGGTGTTCGACCCCGAGGAGGCCCTCGAGGAGGACGCACCGCTCATTCACGAGACCGACGCCCGGGGCCGGCCCAAGAAGGACAACCTGGTCCCCGTGCCCTGGCGGTTTGCGTCCGGGGACGTGGAAAAGGCCAAGCAGGAGGCGGCTTACATGGCCGAGGACGCCTTCGAGACCCAGCTCATTCAGCAGTCCTGCATGGGGACGGCCGGGTGCATCGCGGAGTTCGACCTGCAGAACAACCTCGTCATGCACACCAAGACCCAGATCCCCTTCCTGGCGCAGAACGACTTCAACCAGGCGCTGGCGGCCATGGGCCTCGAGGGCAAGAACACCCGGGTGATCGTGCCCACCCTGGGGGGATCCTTCGGCACGGGCCTCGACACCCACGGCTACGAGTTCATCGCCATCCTGCTCGCCTACAAGACCGGACGGCCCGTGAAGATCGTGCTGAACCGGGAGGAGGAGTTCATCACCCTCTCTCCCCGCCAGCCCACCCGGAGCCGCATCGTTCAGGGGTGCGACAAGGAGGGCAAGCTGACCTTCCGGGAGATCCACATGATCCTGGACAACGGGGCCTACACCTCCTGGGGCGCCACCACGCCCAGCGTGATGATGCTGCCCATCTCCAGCATCTACCGGGTGCCCAATGTCCTCTACGACACCCGGATCGTCTACACCAACAACACCTACTGCCAGGCCATGCGGGGCTACGGCAACCCCCAGGCCGCCTGGGCCCTGGAGAGCAACCTGGACCACCTGGCCGAGGAGGCGGGGATCGATCCGTACGAGTTTCGCATGCGGAACCGGAACGTCCCCGACGACCTCACCCCCATGGGCCTCAACATCACCACCTGCGGGCACCGGGAGTGCCTGGAGACCGTGGCGGACAAGCTCTCGTGGACGGAGAAGCGGGGCAAGGGCCGGCAGGCCGAGGACGGCAAGGTGCGGGGCGTGGGCATGGCCTCCCTCTTTCACGTGGGCGGCTCGGGCCGGGTGTACCGCTCCGACGGGACCGGGGTGATCATGAAGCTCGACGACTTCGGCAACCTCTCGGTCATGACCGGCGGCATCGAGATGGGGCAGGGCTTCGAGGCGGCCCTCACCGTGGCCTCGGCCGAGGCCCTGGGCATCACCCCGGACCGGGTCAAGGTGGTGACGGGGGACACGGCCACCTGCCCGTGGGACGTGGGGACCCATGCCAGCCGCGGGGCCTTCACCTCCTGTAACGCCGCCATCCAGGCGGCCCGGCTGGCGAGGGCCAAGATCTTCGAGCTCGCCGCCGAGCACTTCATGCCGAGGATCCAGTACAAGGAGAAGCGCAAGCAGAAGAAGGCCCCGGACTACCGGATTCCGGACCTGGACTACGAGCGCGCGCTTCAGCCCACGGACTTCGACATGCAGGAGAACGTGGTCTTCCTCAGGGAGGATCCCGACCATCCCCTCCTTCGCCTGCGCCTGGACGAGATCCTTCGCGAGGCCCACTACAAGGAGCAGGGGACCATGATCGTCACCGAGGCGTTCTACGACCCCTGCAACCAGATGATCGACATGAAGACCTGCCGCGGGAACCTCTCGGCCACATACATCTTCGGCGCCCAGGGCGCGGAGGTGGAGGTGGACCTGGAGACCGGACAGGTCAAGGTGCTGCGGTTCGCCGCGGCCCACGACGTGGGCCAGGTGCTCAACCGCCAGACCATTCGAGGCCAGATCTACGGTGGCGTGCTGACCGGGATCGGCTACGCCCTGAGCGAGGAGTACAAGGCCGACCGCGGCCGCAACCTCAACCCCAACTTCCTGGACTACAAGATCCTCTCCGCGCCGGACGTGGACTTTCCCATCGACATCGCGTGCATCGAGACCCACGACGAGGAAGGCCCCTTCGGGGCCAAGGGGGTGGGCGAGCCGGGCCTGGTGCCCACGGCCCCGGCCATCGCCAACGCGGTGTACGATGCCATCGGGGTGCGCATCCACTCCCTGCCCATCACGCCGGAGAAGGTCCTGGCCGCCCTGCGGGGCGAGCCGGTGTGAAGGGCCGTGGTTCGTGACCCGTGGTCCGTGAAAACGGAAAAACCGCGTCACGGTTTCGCTGGCGTCCCTTGCGGGGGCGGCGTGGACTGACGTGAACCATTCAGGCGGAAACCAGGCAGGCAATCGAGGAGGAATACCATGGATACGGAGAAGAAGCTCTACCCCACGGCGTTGAACCCCCTGCTGATTCGGCCCAAGCGCCCCCTGCCCAAGGAGGTGGCCATCATCGGGGCGGGAACCATCGGGCCGGACATCGGGTACTACGTGAAAAGCGCCCTGCCGGACATCAATCTCCACCTCGTGGACGTGGCCGAGAAACCGCTCCAGGGGGCCCAGAAGCGGCTTCAGGGCTATGCCCAGAAGGCCGTGGACAAGCGGAAGATGACCCAGGAGAAGGCCGATGCGGTCCTCGCGAACATGTCCTTCACCCAGGACTACGACCGGATCGCCGGCTGCGACCTGGTGATCGAGGCGGCCACGGAGAACATCCCCCTCAAGCAGAAGATCTTTCAGATGATCGAGGAGCGGGTGGGCCCCGAGACCATCATCACCTCCAACACGAGCTCCATTCCGGCGGACCGGATCTTCAACGGCATGAAACGGCCCGAGCGGGCGACCGTGACCCACTTCTTCGCCCCGGCCTGGCGCAGCCTGCCCGTGGAGGTCATTCGGTGGGACAAGGTGAGCCCCCAGGTGGTGGACGACCTGTTCTGGTTCTTCGCCGAGACGGGCAAGGCCCCCATCATCACGGACAACGCCATCTGCTTCGTCCTGGACCGGATCTTCGACAACTGGTGCAACGAGGCCGCTTACCTGCTGGAGCACGCCACGGCGAGCCAGATCGACAAGGTGGCCGAGGAGTTCGTGTTCGCCGGGCCTTTCTTCGTCCTGAACATGGCCAACGGCAACCCCATCATCGTGGAGACCAACAGCCTGCAGATGGAGGAGGGCGACCACTACCTGCCGGCCTCCATTCTGAACTCCGTGGACCGGTGGAACACCCACCGTCCGGGGACCGACGTGCCGGTGCCCGACGACCTGCGCGCCCTCATTCGGGACCGGCTGCTGGGAATCTTCTTTTCCCAGTCCTTCGACATCCTGGACCGCGGGATCGGCACCGCCGCGGACCTCAACTTCGGCTGCCAGATCGCCCTCGGGTTCCGCAAAGGGCCCCTGGACGTGATGCGGAAGCTGGGCGAGACCGAGGTGAGCCGGATCATGGGGCGGTTCGAGGCCGAGCGCCCCGGGTTTCCGAAGCCTCAGCAGGCCTTTGACGCCTACCAGGACTTCCGGCGGTTCGTGCTGCAGGACGACGTGGACGGCGTCCGGGTGATCACCATGCGGCGGCCCCAGGCCATGAACGCCCTGACCCCGGAGATCACCGACGAGATTCGGGAGGTGCTTCAGGCGGGTGCGGACGACCCCAACGTGAAGGGGTTCGTGATCACCGGGTACGGCAAGAGCGCCTTCAGCGCCGGTGCGGACATCGGGCGCTTTCCCGAGGTGCTGGGGGACCCCGAGGCCGCGGTCCGCTACGCCAAGGAGATGGCCGAGACCCAGCGCGTCCTGGATCGCATGGACAAGCCCGTGGTGGCCGCGGTCAACGGCATGGCCCTCGGTGGAGGCCTGGAAGTG
>CAYYVD010000183.1:0-3653 GCA_964475045.1 uncultured Desulfobacterales bacterium
CGGTGTCGAATGTGTCTGTGCTTATCGGTGTTTGGTTTTTCGCCTTCGCTTTTCCCTCACCCCTCACCGACACCGTTCACCGCCTTTCAGGCCAGGAGCCCCTCGATCTCCGCAAACACCTGGCGGTCGGTGAAGTGGCTCACCTTGGCGGCCCCGCTCGGGCAGTGGGCGGCACAGCTGCCGCATCCCTTGCACTTGGCCTCGTTCACCACGCTCACGCCCCGCCGCTCATCGAACTCGATGGCTGAGTAGGCGCACAGCTCGCGGCAGGTCTGGCAACCCGAGCAGAGGTCGGGGTCGATGAACGAGGTGAGCGGGCTCACCTCCACCTTGCCGAAGGCCGACAGGCTGATGGCCTCGCTGGCGGCGCCCTTGGCCTGGGCCACGGTGTCCGGGATGTCCTTGGGCCCCTGGCAGGTGCCGGCCACGAACACCCCGGCGGTGGCCGTGGACACGGGCTCGAGCTTGGGGTGCTCCTCCAGGAAGTAGCCGTCGTGACCCGTGCTCAGACCGAACATGCGGGCCACATCCAGGGCGTCCTCCCTGGGCTCCATGGCCGTGCAGAGCAGGACCATGTCCACGGGAATGCGCATCATCTTCCCGAGAATGGTGTCCTCCGCGATCACGATGAGACGGCCTTCCTCCTCCGGGTCCTCGGGCTTGTCCGTGACCTGGGCGGCCTTGCCCCGGACCAGCTTGACGCCCTCGGACTGGACCCGGTTCATGAACTCCTCGTATCCCTTCCCGAAGCAGCGCATGTCGATGTAGAAGTTGTACACCGGGGTCTCTTCGCCCACACGGTCCTTGATGAGATGGGCGTACTTCAGGGCGTACATGCAGCACACGCGGCTGCAGTACTCGTGGTAGTTCACGTCCCGGCTGCCGATGCAGTGGAGGATGGCCACGCTCTCGGGTGGGCGGTCGAAGCGTCCCTGTGCATCGCGAATGAGGATCTCGCCGCCCGTGGGTCCCGTGGCGTTGGTCAGCCGTTCGAACTCCAGGCCGGTGAACACGTTCGAGTACCGGCCGTAGCCGAACTGGGTCATGGGCGACGGATCGAGCAGGTCGAAGCCGGTGGCGAGAACGATGCTGCCCACGTCCAGGTCCACGAACGCGTCCCGGGCCTGGTGGTCGATGGCCCCGACCTTGCAGGCCTCGACGCAGGCCATGCACTCGGAGCACACCCCGCAGTTCAAGCACCGCCGGGCCTCCCGCCGGGCCTCGTCCTCGGGGAGCCCGGTGTTCACCTCGGCAAAAGACGCGGTCCGTTCCTTCACGTCCAACAGCCCGGGCTCGGCCCGGTCCTCCCTGGGGAGCCCGGCGGGAATGTCCGCCCAGTCCTCGCCGGTTTTCCGCGGTGCGGCCTCGGCCGGAACCGAGAGGTCCTCTCCCAGCAGATAGCGCTCAATGGCGTCGGCCGCTCTTCTTCCAGCGGCCACCGCCTCGATGACCGTGGCCGGACCGGTGACGGCGTCGCCTGCGGCGAAGACCCCGTCGAGGCTCGTCTCCATGGTGTCCGGATGGACCTCCAAGGTGCTCCAGCGGGTCGGGGAGAGGGCGTCCTCCTCCCGAACCCACGCACCGTCGGTCCGCTGGCCGATGGCCGGGACCACGGCGTCGCAATCGATGGTGAACTCGGATCCTTCCACGGGTACGGGTCGCCTGCGGCCGCTCGCATCGGGCTCGCCCAGCTCGGTCCGAATGCACTCGAACCCGGTGACCCGTCCGCCTTCTCCGACGATGCGGACCGGGGCGGTCAGGTAGTGGACGCGAATGCCCTCGGCCAGGGCCTCCTCGATCTCCTCCTCGTAGGCGGGCATCTCGTCCCGGGTGCGGCGGTAGACGATGTGGACCTCCCCGCATCCCGTGCGGAGCGCGGTCCGGGCCGCATCCACGGCCACGTTGCCCCCGCCGACGACCACCACCCGGTTCCCGGGGGGCGCGGTGCGACCCAGGTTCACCTCCCGCAGGAAGTCCACGGCGTCCATCACCCCTTGGAGGTCGTCCTCCCCGGGGATGCGGAGCTTCATTCCCTGGTGGGCTCCGATGCCGAGAAACACCGCGTCGAACCCCTGAGCCCGAAGATCCGACAGGGTGAAGTCCCGGCCCAGCGCCTTCTCCGTCCGGGTCTCGACGCCGAGCCTCAGGATGTGGTCGATCTCGCGGTCGAGGATCTCCGGCGGCAGGCGGTAGTCGGGAATGCCCACCCGCAGCATGCCCCCCAGGGCGGGCAGGGCCTCGAAGATGGTGACCCGGTACCCCTGCAGGCGCAGGTAGTAGGCGGCGGTCAGCCCCGCGGGCCCCGAGCCGACGACGGCGACCGAGGCGTCCCGCTCCTCGATCTCCGGTCTCGGCAGGGTCTCGAGATCCACGTGATCCGCGGCGGTCCGTTTGAGCTTGCAGATGGAGACGGGCTCGTCCACCTCGGCGCGGCGGCATTGGGTCTCGCAGGGATGGGGGCACACCCGGCCGAGGACCCCGGGAAGCGGCAGCCGTTCCATGATCAGACGGATGGCATCCTCGTACCTTCCCTGGCCCACGAGCTGGACGTAGCCTTGGACGTTGATGCCGGCCGGGCAGGCCAGAACGCAGGGGGCGCGGTCCTTCTTCTCGATGGCGTAGGAGATGGGGACGGCCTGAGGAAAGGAGCGATAGACGGCTTTTCGGTCCTTGAGGCCCTGGTCCCACTCGTTGGGGCGGATCACAGGGCAGACCTCGGCGCACTCGCCGCACCCCGTGCAGGTGTCCGTGTTCACGTACCGGGCCTTCTTGCGGACCCGGACGCGGAAGCTTCCCACGAACCCGTCCACGGACTCCACCTCGCTGTGGGTGAGCAGGTCGATGTTGGGGTTCTGACCCACGGAGACCATCTTGGGGGTGCCGATGCAGGAGGCGCAGTCCAGGGTGGGGAAGGTCTTGTCGTACTGGAGCATGTGCCCGCCGATGGTGGGCTGGCGCTCCACCACGAAGGCCTTGAACCCGGCGCTGGCCACGTCCAGGGCCGCCTGCATGCCGGCGATTCCGCCGCCCACCACCAGGACATTGGGGTTGACCGGCACCACCTTGGCGTCCAGCGGGTGCTGGAGCGGAACGCGGTGAATGCCCGCCCGGCAGAGGTCGATGGCCTTCCTGGTGGCCTCGTTCTCGTCCTCGGTGACCCAGGAGCAGTGCTCCCGAATGCAGACCATGTGAAAGGCCTCGTACGGATTGAGGCCCGCACGCTGGCAGGCGGCGCGGAAGGTGCGCTCGTGCATGCGCGGCGAGCAGGAGGCCACCACCACGCGGTTGAGCCCCTGCTCCTGAATGTCGGTCTCGATCATCTCCTGCCCGGGATCGGAGCACATGAAGAGGTTGTCCCGGGAAACCACCACACCGGGCTCCCCGGCGATGTAGTCCCGAACCTCCTCCACCCGGACCTTTCCGGCGATGTTGGAGCCGCAGTGGCAGACGTAAAACCCGATTCGGTCTTCCATGTTTCGGCCTTTTGAGGTTATGAAATCATGCTTCTCGCCAAGGCGCAAAGACGCCCAGGGGACCCGGTTGATGTTGCCCTGGTTTTCTCTGCGTCTTCGCGTCTCAGCGAAAGGCCGCATCGTCCTCGACGGGCGGGACATCCTGAACGCCCCGGAGGCCGAGATGTGCCGCGTCCGCGG
>CAYYVD010000183.1:3663-10093 GCA_964475045.1 uncultured Desulfobacterales bacterium
CTCCTCTTCCTTCCCCAGGGTCTTGACGGCGTCCTCGAACATGATGATGCAGTACGGGCAGGCCGCGGCGATCACCCGGGCCCCGGTCTCGAGCGCCTCTTGAATGCGCAGGACCGCAAACCGCTCCTCGGTGGGGACCTCGTTCCAGAGGCCTCCGCCCCCGCCTCCGCAGCAGAGGCTCCACTCCCGGTTCCGCTCCATCTCCACGAGCTCCAGACCCGGTATGGAACGAAGCACGTTCCGGGGCGGCTCGTAGATGCCGTTGTGCCTCCCCAGGTAACAGGGATCGTGGTAGGTGACCGTGGTCTCCACCGGGCCTTTCAGGGAGAGGCGTCCGTCCTCGAGGGCCTCCTCGAGGATCTCCGTGTAGTGGCGGACCTCCTGGTCGGCTCCGAAGGCGGCATAATCCTTGGAAAAGGCGTTGTAACAGTGAGGCGAGGCCGTGAGGATGCGGCGCACCCCGTGCTCCTCGAACCGGGCCAGGTTGTTCTCCACGAGCCGGCCGAAGGTCTCCTCACCCCCCATCTTTCGCACGGCGTCCCCGCAGCACTGCTCCCCGTGGGTGAGGACGCCGAAGTCCACCCCGGCCGCCTGGAGCACCCGGACCAGCGCCCTGGCCGCCTTCTGGTTCCGGGCGTCGTAGGCCTGGGTGCAGCAGGTGAAGAAGAGGTGGTCCGTCTCCTCGTCGACCGGCCGGAGCCCCAGGCCCTCGGCCCAGGCGGTCCGCTCCTCGGGATCTCCGGACCAGGGGTTGCCCCGGTTGGCCGTGCTGCCCAGGGGCCCCTTGAGAGAGGGCGGCACCGAGCCGGTCTCGTTCATCATCATGCGCATGGAACGGAGGATGTCAATGATGTGCAGGCCCCGGGGGCAGTGAATCACGCAGTTGTTGCAGGTGACGCAGCGCCAGAGGTCCTCGCTCTCGAAGCCCTCGAGACCGAACTGGGCGAGCCGGATCATGCCCCTGGGCGAGAAGTAGCGGACCAGGTTCCAGGGGCAGACGCCGGTGCAGGTGGCGCACTGCATGCAGCGCTCCAGGTCCTCCCCGCCCAGCTCTTTGATGGCCTCCGTGACCTCCAGAAAGGGGGTAACAGCATCCATGTCGGCGCTCCTCCTTGCGGATTTGCCGGAAGACGGACTTCCGCTGCTAACATCCTCGGCGCGGCCTCGTCAACTCGAATCACAGCTCATGGGTAGGAATTCGCCGCAAGCGCCGGGGATCGACGGCCTCCCGGTACCGGGCTGGATCGAGCGAACCCCGCCGGCCGGGGAGGGCGGGTTCCTCCCCGGCCGGCCAAGGGGCGTTCTACATGGCCGTGTACTTCGGACCTCCCCCGCCTTCGGGGGGCACCCAGGTGATGTTCTCGAACGGATCCTTCACATCGCAGGTCTTGCAGTGCAGGCAGTTGGAAAAGTTCAGCTTGAGGCTCGGCTTTCCGGTTTCCTCGTCGATCTCCATCTCGTACACGTTGGCCGGGCAGAACCGTTGACAGGGCGCCTGGTACAGCTCGAGGCACCGGTTGTAGCAGATGTCCAGGTCCAGCACCTTCAAGTGTGTGGGCTGCTGCTCCTCGTGGGTGGCTCCGGAGTAGTAGACGTCCGTCTCCTTGTCAAAGGTCTTCTTGCCGTCGAACTTGATCGCTCCGGTCTGCTCCGGGGTGGGCTCGTTCGTGCCGTACACGTCCTTCATCCCTTTCAGGTGGGTGAAGTCCGGCTCCGCGGGAAGGCGGTCCTTGAGGATCCGGCCGCCCAGGAGGTACTGGAAGCCCGCCTTGATGAGCGCTTTCCACAGACCCTTCTGAAAGGCCTGGTGAAAGTTGCGGACCTTGTGGAGCTCCTTGCCGATGTCGCTGCTGTACAGGGCCTGCTCGTAGGTGCTGAGCTTGGCATCCGAGGTGTCCTGATCGAGCAGGGCCTGGAAGATCGCCTCCGCGGCCATCATGCCCGACCGCATGGCCACGTGAACGCCCTTGATCTTCTGGCTGATGAACAGGTTGGCCGAGTCCCCGACGAGGAGCCCGCCGTCGAAGGTGAGTTTGGGAATGGAGAAGTACCCCCCCACGGGCGCGGTCTTGGCGCCGTACTGGGTCAGGGTGCCGCCCTCGATGATTTCGGAGACCACCGGGTGCTCCTTGAACTGCTGAAACGCCCTGTGCGGATCCAGCGCGGGATCGGCGTAGTCGAGTCCCACCAGCAGGCCCAAGCTGACCATGTTGTTACCCATGCCGTAGACGAACCCGCCCCCGTAAGTGTCGCTCTCGAGGGGATATCCCATGGTGTGGATGACCTTCCCGGGCTCAATGCGCCCCTCGGGAACCTCCCAGAGCTCCTTGACCCCCACCACGTAGCTCGAGGGGTTTCGGCCCCGGTCCAGGTCGAACCGCTTCACCAGGTTCTTGGTCAGGCTTCCCCGGGGGCCTTCGCCGAAGACGGTGACCCTGGCCTTGAGGTCGATGCCCGGCTCGTAGTTGCCCTTTTTCTCCCCGGTCGGATCGATGCCCTTGTCGCCGGTGCGCACGCCGACCACGCGATCCCCCTCGAAGAGGACCTCGGTTCCGGCAAAGCCGGCGAACACGTACGTCTCCTGCTCCTCCACCAGCCCGCCCAGCCATTCGGTGAGCTTGGACAGGGACACCACGTAGTTGCCGTGGTTGTTCAGGGGCGGCGGGGTGATGGGGGACTTGATCTTGCCGTTTCGAGTCAGAAGGCAGACGTCCTCGGCCTTCACCTCCGCGTCCAGGGGCGCCCCTTTCTCCTGGTAGTCGGGGACCAGCTCCTTCAGAGGGGAGGGATCGATCACGGCCCCGGACAGGCTGTGGGCGCCGACATAAGGCCCCTTTTCGAGAACGGCGATCATGGGCGGCTCCATGGCCTCGCCCTGGCCGCTCGACTCCACCCGCTCGTTGTGGGCGTTGACCAGGTTGACCAGATGCAGGGCCCCGCTCAGGCAGGCCACACCGCCGCCCACGAACAGCACATCGACTTCCATGACTTCTCGTTCTTCTTCCACGTTCCGACCTCCTTGCAAGAGATACCGCCCCCGTGGTCCCTTTTCTCCATCGCCGCAGGGTTCACATCGCAAAGACACGCATGAAATCAGAGGCGGTGAATGCGCCCGCGTTCCAAAGGTTGTGAGGCGTTTTGAGATGTGTACACAAAACGCGAATGATAACATCGATGATGAATCGGATTCAAGATTTTTTTGTGAAATCACGCACAAGTCACGGGCACAGAATCCCGCCGGAGCGCGGTTTTCGACAGGCGCTCCGGCTCACTCCCAGAACGGCTCCTTGATGTCCGGGTGATTGCGAAGCGTTTTGAGGAACTGCTCGGTGCGCCGCTCGAGCCTTCGCTTGAGAATCTGCACCACGCCTTCCATGATGCGGAACCCCAGGCTGTGGTCCGCTTCCATCAGGGAGAGGAGATCGCCCGCGGGGATCATGAGGACGTCGGAGGCCTCGGTGCAGACGGCGTGCGAGGTGTAGTTGGCCTGCTCGGGCAGCAGGGCGGACCACCCGAAGGAGAAGCCCGGCTTGATGGCGCCGAGCGAGATGAGGATGGTTGGGGAGGCCTGCACCTCCAGCAGCACGCCCCCGCGCAGGAGCATGTAGAAGTACAGGGCCTTGTCTCCCTCCCGGAAGATGACCTCTCGGTTCTGAAAGTCGCGCAGCTCCACAAAGGGACGGACCTTGTCCAGCATCTCGGGCTCCATAGCCCTTAATAAGTTGATTTTGTTGATTTCTTCCAGGGAGACCATGGGTTCCCTCCTGTCGATGGTTTGATGATGTGCCGGTGCATCAGGCCAGAAGAAAGGCGGATACCAGGACCACCCCGGCCAACACCGCCCCGAGCCCTGCGGGGAGCATTCCCTCCCGGGCGTTTCGCGAGGCGGCCGCCTTTTTCCCGGTCAGCTGCTCTCCCCGGATTCCCGCGAGACGCCAAAAGGCCGACAGAAACAGAAGAACGACCCGGGCCGGGGCGTCCGCCGAGAGCCTGGCCAGACCGGCCGCCGCACGGTGCACGAAAAACCTCTCAGAAGCCGCATTGAGCCCGTTGAGCGCCGAGCCGGCCAGGCGGGTGAACGCCCTGGCGCCCATGCGGTAGAACCAGTCGGTGTCCAGGTTGATGGCGCGGAGCTCAGGCGGGTAAACGCCGGAGAGGATCAGGAGGCAGAAGGCCAGTGCGCCGAAGCACAGCAGCTGAAGGGTCCCCATCACGTGCGCCGGCGTGTATGGGACGTAGTCCACGGGAAAGGGCAGGATGCTGTAGAGCGGACCGGGAAAGACCGCGATTCCCACGCACAGGACCGATGCGATGATCATGGCCAGCCGCATGTTCCAGGGAGGGTCCTCGGCCCGGATGCCGAGGTCCTGGCTGAAGAACATGAAGTAGGGGATCTTCAGGCCGTGGTGATGGATGACACCGGCCGATGCGAACTGAAGCATGAACCAGATCAACACCATGTGGTGGTAGCCCGCCGCACTCACGATCATGGATTTGCTGACGAACCCGGAGAACAGGGGGAAGGCGGAGATGGAAGCCGCCCCCACCATGGTGCAGATGGTGGTGAGGGGCATGTACTTGTAGAGCCAGCCGAGATCCGTGCACCGGATTCGGCCCGTCATGTGCAGGACCGACCCTGCGCCCATGAACAGGAGGCACTTGTAGATAAGATGGCAGAACGCGTGAGAGACGGCGCCGTTCAACGCGAGTTCGGTGCCGATGCCGATCCCCACCATCATGAACCCGATCTGATTGATCAGGCTGTAGGAGAGGATCACCCGGATGTCATTCGCCAGGACCGCGTAAAAGATGGGGAAGACGCACATGCAGGCCCCGAGGTAGATGAGAAGCTCGGTGCCAGGATAGGTTCGGGCCATGAGGTAGACGGCGCTCTTGGTGGTGAAGGCGCAGAGAAAGACCGCCCCGGTCACCGTGGCCTTGGGGTAGGCGTCGGTCAGCCAGGGGTGCATGACGGGCAGGGCCGCGTTGAGGCCGATGCCCAGAAAGATGAGCCAGGAGGAGAGCCCCGACAGGCCGATCAAGCCGACCTCCAGCGATCCCGTCTCTCGAGCGTGCATCAGGATTCCGGCCAGGAGCAGAAGCCCGCCGAAGAGGTGCATGAGGACGTAGCGGAAGGCCGCGCCGCGAGCCTCCGCGTCCCGGCTGGCCAGGATGAGAAAGGTGGAGGCCACGGCCATGATTTCCCAGAAGATGTAGACCGTGAAAAAGTCTCCGGCAAAGGTCACGCCCAGGGCGCTGCCGGCGTAGAAAAATGCGGAGACGTGCTGCAGATCTTCCTCCACTCGCAGGGCGTAGAGTGCGCCGATGAAAAAGACGATGGCGAAGCCGTATCCGAAGACCTTGCTCATGCGGTCCACCCGCCCGAGGACCAGGTCAAGGCCCATGAACTCGAGGGTCCAGTGGGTCCCCTCGGGGATGAACCAGATCACCGCAAAGGCCCAGACCGGGACGAGCAGCATGAAGCCCTGCTTGATCCATCCTTTGAGAAACGGGGTCAGCAGCCCTCCCAGGAAGAAGATCAGGGCAGGCGGCAGATCAACCATCATAGTAGTCCTCGTCGCGCATGATGAGCACGCGTATCCCTCGGGCCAGGTAGATCAGAAGCACGCAGGAGATGTAACCGAACGCGGCGAAAAACGCCGGGGCCTCCTCCCAGTAGAAGTGGGCATGCTTGGGAATGAAGAGGTCGACCACGATCAGGACGGCGAGGAACACGAAGAAGCCCCGCAGAAACAGGACGACGTTTTCTCTCTTGTCGAACCAACCGTGCTTCTCTTCCATCTTCAGGGTCTCCCTCAGCCGGTGATCACGCCCGCCAGGATCAGCACCAGGTAGAGAGCCCCGGCGGCTACCGTGACGTAGAAAGGCACCCGGTACCCGGGCCACTCCTCGTGCTCCACGGACATCTTGGCCCTGATGGGAACCTCTTCCCAGTTCTTTTCATGGTTCTTCCGGGGTTCGGTCATCATGTCATCTCCCCAGGATTTGGGTTGCGGCCAGCTTGGACAGGTCCAGGAAAGGCCACGGACAGAGGAACAAGGCCACGGAAAGGGCCGCCGTCACAAGCAGAGGAAACAGGCACCAGGCAGGGGCTTCCTTGTATGCGGACGCCTCGAGCGGGTCGGTCGGCTCGGCGAAGAAGGCGTCGTAGGCCACGGGCAGGAAGTAGGCTGCGTTCAAGAGGGAACTCGACAGGAGGACGACCAGGAAGCCGATCTGCCCCACTTCGAGGGTGCCGATGAGCAGCCACCACTTGCTGAGAAACCCGCCGGCCGGAGGGAGCCCGATGACACTCAGGCTGCCCACCAGAAAGGCGCCCATGGTCCAGGGCATGCGCCGCCCCAGCCCTTTCATCTCGCTGACGTTCTTGAGCCCCGTGGCCACGAAGATGGCGCCGGCGCAAAAGAAC
>CAYYVD010000184.1:0-10051 GCA_964475045.1 uncultured Desulfobacterales bacterium
TTCCACCCCCACACCTCCCGGACATCGAACGCCCCGGAGGCGCTCGACCGTGGCATGCTTGTTGCTAGTTGAATCAACGCACAGGATCTCTGCGGCCGGTCAGGTGCTGCACGGGCCCCTTCCCCGGAGCCCCGGCCCGGGAGAGGAGCGCCTTCGGCCTTGACGCCGGCCGACGGATTTTTGACGATCGTGCGCGCAGGAGCAGGGCATGGCCGGAAAGAAGAAAGACGAGCCCAAGATCGACACCAATGCGTGGATGACCACCTACACCGATCTGACCACGCTGCTGCTGACGTTCTTCGTCCTGCTGCTGAGCATCGCCACCATTGACGAGCAGAACCGGCGCATCGCCCTCAACTCCCTGGTCGGGGCCTTCGGCTTCAAGCCCGGGGCCCAGTCGATCATCGGGATCCCGGACGGAGCGAACATCACCATGGGCACCCCGCCCATGAAGCCCGAGGAGATCAGCTACGAGAAGCTCCAGAACGCGGTGCTCAGGAACACCCTGGAAAAGGACGTCACCGTGGTGATGGAGTCGGACCGGGTGATCCTGACCCTGGGCAATCAGGTGTTGTTTCGAAACGGCTCCAGCCGGATCCTCCCGCAGGGCAAGACGTTTCTCGAGGATTTGGCGCCCGTCCTGAAAGACGGCCGCCCGCGGCTCATCGAGCTCCGCGGCTTTGCGGCCCACCCGGAGATCGTGTTCGAGACCGACCCGAATCGAACCGCCATGCTGCTCTCCACGAGGCGGGCCGGCACGGTGTTCCGGTACCTGTCCCAGGAGGCCGGCCTTCCGGGCGAGGAGCTGGTGGCCCACGGCTTCGGCCGGGACCCCGGAACGAGCCGGAAAAGCCGAAACCGGGGCCGGCTGGATCGGCAGGTCCAGATCATCCTGGACTTCTCCGAAGAGGTCCCCTATCGGCTGAAGCACCCCTCGGACGAGGAGTCCATCCTCGACTTCAAGGGGTTCCTGTTCCGCTTTCCAGGAGACGCCGGTGGCTGAGCGCAATCGAAAGAAAGACGATGAGGGGAAGGCGGCCAGCAGCGGGGCCTGGATGGTGACCTTCTCCGATCTGTCCACCCTGCTGCTGACGTTCTTCGTCCTGCTCCTGTCCATGTCCTCCATGGACGAGCGCAAGCTCAAGAGCCTGTTCAACAACTTCACGAGCAGCTGCGGCATTCTCCTGTTCAAGGAGTACGGCGACATCTACCAGCCCAAGGAGATGCTCATCGAGGGCATCACGGCCAAGCTCAAGGACAACCTGGTGATCCGCAAGGCCGGAGACCCGCCCGAGGACCTCTCGGCCGGTCTGGAGGAGGAGCTGCTCAAGAGAGTGGGGGGCAAGCTCGAGATCGAGTACTTCAAGGACGGGTTCAAGCTGGTGTTCGGCGACGGGCTCCTGTTCGGTCCGGGGAGCGCCGAGGTCCGCGAGCCCATGAAGCCGGTGCTGGCCAAGGTGGCCCGCTTCATGAAGTACACGGACTACCAGGTGTACGTGGACGGGCACACGGACGACGTCCCCATCCGCAGCGGAAGGTACGGTTCCAATGACGAGCTGTCCGTGGCCCGGGCCGTGAGCGTCGTGGACCACCTGAAAGCGGTGCACGAGGCGGAGGACGCGGACGTGGCCCTGGCCGGGTACGGCGCCCTCAAGCCTGCGGCGTCCAACGACACCCTGCAGGGCCGCAGCCGAAACCGCCGCGTGGAGATCATCTTCAAGAACAAGGAGTACTTCTAGGCTCCCACCTGCTTCCAGCCGGAAAATGCCCTCTTTTCCCGAACGGTACTACCGGTTCGTCGCCGGCGCAAATGCGACTGACCCCCGGTCCTCACGGGCACCGACACCGACACATCCCCACCTCAAGACCCGTACCGCCCCTCCCGCTTTCTGAGGTGCAGCCGAATGGGGATCCGCTCCATCCCGAAGCGCTCCCGCAGCCGGTTGGTCAGGTAGCGCCGGTAGGAGACGTGGAGCAGATCGGGGCGGTTCACGAAAAGCACGAAGGTGGGCGGCCGCACCCCGGTCTGGGTGGTGTAGAGGAGGCGCACGCTGCGCCGTCCCGTGCTCGGGGGCGGCTTGTGGTCCAGGATCTCGGCCACGGCGCGGTTGACCTCCCCCGTGGGGATCCGCCGGCAGAAAGGCTCCCAGAGGTCCCGAACGCAGGGAAGCAGCCGCCGGACCCGCTCCCCGGTCAGAGCGGACACCCGCAGGGCCGGGGCGAAGGAGACGAAGCCCAGCTGGCGGTCCACCTCCCGAAGCAGCCGGCGCCGCTGCTCTTCGTCCCGTTTCACCAGGTCCCACTTGTTCATCACCAGCACCATGGCGCGGCCGCGCTCCAGGGCATAGCCGCAGATCCGGGCGTCCTGCTCGGCCACGCCTTCGGCTGCGTCCAGGAGCACCACAGCCGCGTGGCACCGGTCGAGGCTCTGGAGGGTCTTGATCATGCTGAACTTGTCGATGCGCTCGCTCACCCGGGACCTTCTGCGCAGACCGGCCGTGTCGATGAGGGTGTACGCCCGCCCCTCGTAAGTGAAGGGGGTGTCCACGGCGTCGCGCGTGGTTCCCGGAAGCTCGCTCACCAGAAGGCGTTCGAGCCCCAGAATCCGGTTGATCAGCGAGGACTTGCCCACGTTGGGCCGCCCCACCACGGCCACCCGGATGCGGTCGGGTTCGGGTTCCTCCTCGTCCGGGGGAGCAAGGACCTCCACCAGGCGGTCCATGAGGGAGCGCAGGCCGTAGCCGTGGGCTGCCGAGAGAGGATGGACCTCGTCCGCCCCGAGCTCGTAGAACTCGAATGCGAGGGCCTCGTGCTCGGGGCCGTCGATCTTGTTGGCCGCCAGAAGGGAGGGCTTGCGGGAGCGGCGGAGGAGATCGGCGATCTCCCGGTCCTCGGGCAGGGGACCCCGGCGGCCGTCCACCAGGAACAGCACGGCGTCGGCCTCTTCGACGGCCTTGAGCACCTGCTCGCGGACGCTTGCCGAAAGCGGCGCGTCGTCTCCCCCGGCGAACCCCCCGGTGTCGATCAGGCGAAGCCGGGTCCGGTCCCACCGGACGGTGGCGTACAGACGATCCCGGGTGACGCCGGGGAGGTCGTCCACCAGGGCGTCCCGGGACCGGCTCAGGCGATTGAAGAGGGTGGATTTGCCCACGTTCGGGCGTCCCACGATGGCGACGACAGGGGTCATGGGGATGCGCCGGTGATGGGGTCCTGGAAGGTCTCAGGGGCGGCAACGGGGGGCATGCGGCGGTGTCCCGTGTTCATGGGGCCGTAGCGGGACGGCTACAACCGTGTCTCGAAGGCCATAGGTTCGTTGGGAAAAGGAGAAGGACCGGTCAGGGAAGACGACGCGCCGCCGAGCAGGGATTCGATGATGGTCCGCAGCCGGCCGAGCCGAACCGGCTTCTGGATCAACGTCCCGGCGAGGCCTTCCTCGACCACGCGGCGGGCCCTGGGGTCGGCCGGGTTCCCGGTGAGCACGGCGATCCGCGCTCCGGGGTCCAGCGTTCGAATGCGCCGCGAGGCCTCGTACCCGTCCATCACGGGCATGACGATGTCCATGAACACCACATGCGGGTGGGTGTCCGGGTACAACGCCACCGCCTCCCGGCCGTTGTGGGCGCAGGCCACAACCTCGTAGCCCTGAATGCGAAGGGCCTCCTGCATGATCCGGAGGATCTCTTCGTCGTCGTCGACAAGAAGAATCCTGATGGGGGGCGCCATGTCGTCCTCTCAGTGAACAAGGGGCCGCCTGAGCGGGCTCAGCCGGTCAGGTTTCTGAAATACAACGGAATATACCCGCCCTCGCGCACATGTGTCAAGATCTATTGTGCAGGCGTCCAGGGAATGGAAGATATTGTGCCGTTTCGGCCCGCTCGTTTGGCGGTATCGGTTTGGCGCAGCCCGGTTGCGCCGGGTTTTGGGCTTGACTGCACGGGGCGATGCCTTTATGTTCTGGCGAACGATCCGGCTCGAAACACGCCTCGGCAAACCTGTGGAGATCAGCCCGTGAACGACGTGGCCACCCAATACATCATCGTGACCGGGGGCGTGCTCTCCGGTCTCGGCAAAGGCATTGCGGCCGCCTCCATCGGACACCTTCTGTCCTCCCGCCTCAAGATCATTCCCATCAAATGCGACGGGTACCTGAACGTGGACCCGGGGACCATGAACCCCTACGAGCACGGGGAGGTCTTCGTCCTGGACGACGGCGGCGAGGTGGACATGGACTTCGGCCACTACGAGCGCTTCGTCGGGATCACCTGCAAGAGCCAGTGGAACCTCACCATGGGGAAGGTCTTCGACATGGTGCGCCAGAAGGAGCGGCGCGGTGACTACCTGGGAAAGACCGTGCAGTACATCCCCCACGTGACGGACATCATCAAGGAGCACATCTTCGGCACCGCCCGCGAGGAAGAGGCCGGAATGGTGATCGTGGAAATCGGCGGCACCGTGGGGGACATCGAGAACGAGCTGTTCCTCGAGGCCATGCGCCAGATGCGGGAGGATGTGGGCCGGGAGAACATCGTGTACGTCCACCTCACCTACGTGCCCATCCCCTACGGGGTGAACGAGCAGAAATCCAAGCCCACGCAGCAGAGCGTCAACCTCCTCAAGCAGCGGGGCATCTTCCCGGACATCATCATCGGGCGATGCTCCACCTACCTGACCGGGGAAATCAAGCGAAAGATCGCAAACTTCTGCGATGTGGCGTCGGAAGCGGTCATCACCGGCCTGGACGTGGACGACATCTACGAGATCCCGCTGGTGTTCGAGGACGAGGGCCTGTCCGCCATCCTGCACAAGAAGCTCAACATTTACAGCCCGCCGGTCCTGGGCCGGTGGCGGGAGTACATCGAGAACCTCCGGAACCCGGACCAGGCCGTCACGGTGGCCATGTGCGGAAAGTACACCAAGCTGGAGGACTCCTACGCGTCCATCATCGAGTCGTTCAACCACTGCGCGGCGCACCTCGGGTGCAGGGTCAACCTCAAATGGGTGGAGACCTCCGATCTCGAGGATCCGGCCGAGCTCGAGGACGTGGACGGGGTCGTGGTGCCCGGGGGCTTCGGGACGCGTGGAACCGAGGGGAAGATTCGGGCCATTCGGCTCGTGCGGGAGCGCGGGATCCCCTACCTGGGTCTTTGCCTCGGACTGCAGCTGGCCGTGATCGAGTTCGCACGCCACATCTGCGGGTGCGAGGGGGCGAACTCCACCGAGTTCGACGCCGACACCCCGCACCCGGTCATCGACATCCTTCCCGAGCAGCGGACCGTGGTGGACAAGGGCGGGACCATGAGGCTCGGCGCCTACCCGGCGGTGCTCGAGGAGGGCACCCTGGTTCACCGCCTCTACCAGGCGTCCCAGGCCTCCGAACGACATCGCCACCGCTACGAGGTGAATCCAGAGTATCACGATCTGCTCCAGGAGAACGGCATGGTGTTCTCCGGGGCGTCCGAGGACGGAAGGCTCGTGGAGTTCATCGAGCTTCCGGACCACCCGTTCTTTGCGGGCACCCAGGCCCACCCGGAGCTCAAGTCCCGCATGGAAACCCCGGCCCCTCTGTTCTTTGGTTTCGTGAAGGCCTGCCTGAAGCGGCGGACCGGCGCCTCAGGGAAACCGGCTCCGGAGTCGTCCGCCCGCGAGGGGGTGTAGGCGTTCTTCATCCTTTGCCGATCCTCGCGATCGCCGCCCCCCCCCCCCCGGCCCGCCCCCTCTCGACCGTGCTCGCACCGCCCCTCGTCCCAGCCCCCTTCACCCTGACCACCCGTGCCGGACAGGTCTTGAAGAAACGGTTCCGATCGAGGTAGAAGAGACGGAATGCTTGCAAGGCCTCATTGGAGCGGTCGCTGAGATGGAAAAGACCTATCGTGTGGTGTTTCAGGGGCTGGTGACGGAGGAGGGTTCGTTTCGAGCCGGCATGGAGGCCCTGGGCGTCTCCGGGGACTTGGTGGACCGGCTCCTCGCGATCTCCCCCGTGGCCATGAAGCGGGATCTGACCCTGCGGGATGCGCGCGCGTACGCCGAGGCCGTGCAGGCGGCCGGGGGCAAGGTCAGCATCCAGGAGCACGGCTGGACCCGGGAGGACGAGCGGCCTCTGAGGCGGCCGCCGATTCCGTCCCTCGAGGCCTTCACGGAATGCCCGGATTGCGGCCTGAAGCAGCTCCGAGCGCCGTCCTGCGAGCGTTGCGGCTGCCCCCTGGCCTCCTTGGCGCATCGGACCTGACCTCACGCGTGGAGCCGTTCATGGATCGTGTGGTGGACCTGGACAAGGCAAGGCTCGAAGCCGCGGTTCGGCGGGGTTATCGAAACTGGCGGAGCCGGTTCGAAGAGGACTTCACCGAGTCCACGCGGGTCAAGGACCTCTCCGACGCAACCCTTCGCATCCTTTCCAGAGGCAATGAGGAGGGGGCGTTCTACCTGTACGATCTGATCATGGGCCTGCTCCACCTGGGCAGCGGTTTCGAGATTCGAACGCTGGCTCCGGAGGATCGCCTGCGGGTGATGGACCGCTACCTGTTCCTGCTGGACCGGTTTCGGTTCGAGGTCATGCGGCGGCTCGGCTGGGTAGGCGCCTTTCCCGGAGAGGACCGCTCCCTCGTGGAGCTGATCACGCACTACGAAACCCTGGCCCCGGCCATACAGGCCCGCGTGCCGGAGCTCAACCCGGATCATCCCGACTACGACGCGTTTCGAGCGGTGGGCACCCTGGAGCAGGAGTCCTTCATTCGAAAGCTGATCCCCGCCGCCCTGGACGCGTTCCTCTCTCGTCGGTGACCCGGAGCACCTTGTCGCTCTCCCGGGCCCGTTCTTTGCCCTGAATGCCCGCCAGGTTCCCCGGCCCGGTTGTCCACCTCCACGGCGCGCACGGCCTCGGCGTGTCAATGGGGTTGCGACGGCCAGATTCCGGTTGAAGCGCGGGCCCGGATCCTTTAGGATCTGATCATGGAATCCTACAAACGACGTCTGGCCCATGCCCTGGCAGAGACCGGGGCCCTGTTTTTCGACGACGATCTCGTGCTGAAGGACGGTCGCCCCACCCCGTACTTCGTCAACCTGGGCATGTTCCGGACCGCCAGCCTGGCCTCGGCGCTGGGGGCCACCTTCGCGGACATGATGGTCCGCCAGGGGCTGGCCGGGGAGACGGACATCGTGCTCGGCCCTTCCTACAAGGGGAGCGCGCTGGCCCTGTCCGCGGTCCTCTCTCTTTACCGCGACCACGACCGGGATCTCCTCTTCGAGTACGACCGCAAGGAGGCCAAGACCCACGGAGAAGGGAGCAGGGCGGGAAGCGTGCTCGTAAACAAGACCCTGTTCGACGGGTGCCGGATCTTCGTGGTGGACGATGTGGCCACGTCCATGGGCACCAAAGTGGACCTCATCGACCGGGTGACCGGTGAGGCCGCCGCGCACGGCTGGGCCGTCCGGTGGATGGGCGTGGGCATCGCCGTGGACCGGGAGCAGACCACGGCCGTCTACGATGCAGAGGGGCGCGTCCAGCACGGGGTCAAGGGCGAGAACGCGATTCAGGCCTTCACGGACCGAACCGGGGTGCCGGTGTACGCGGCGGCCGGGATTCGGGAGATCGTGGGCTGCCTGCATGAGAGCCGAACCCCCGTCCGCATTCGGGGGGAGCATCGGCCGCTGGATGCAGCCACCAAGGAGGCCTTCGACGCCTACCTGGACCTGTACGGTGTGGAGCCTTGAACGGGTTTCGACCCAACACCTGAGAGCCGATTATTCGATGAGCGCACAGAAGGACAAGAAGGAGAAGAAGCCGGCCAAAAAGAGCGGCGCCTCCGGAAAACCGGCCTCGGGCCGGGCCGCGGCCGACAAGGCCAAGGCGCCGACCCGGCCGGACCCCGCAAAGTGGACCGGCCTGGTCATTCGCCAGGCCATTCAGATGGCCAAGCGGGTCGAGGCCAACGCCATCCTCTTTTACATGGACAGCACCAAGGACCTGGACCCCTTTTCCAGGCTCCAGAGCGACGTCCAGCTGATTCTGCTGACCAGGCGCAAGGAGTGCATCGACAAGGCGGCGAAGCTCTCCATCAACGCGGTGCTGCTTCCCGACGTGCAGCTGACCCGGGTGGGATACCTGAAGATCGGGTTTCTGACCGCCATCTCCAAGGGCCTGGTCAGGAGCGGGGATGTGATCGTGTGCGTCGGGGGCGTGCCGGAGCAGGGGTACATGGACACGATCATGCTGGTGGAGGCGGGCCTGGAGTCCGAGCTGTTCGGCGGAGGCGAGGAGATCGCCTTCCCCCCGGGCATCGAGCCGGACGTGTTCGAGGCCCTCCTGGACCTGGTCATCGAGTTGGCCAACGAAGGGCGGGAAGGCAAGCCCGTGGGGTCGATCTTCGTGCTGGGGGACCACGAGCGGGTGCTCGAGCTCTCCTATCAGCTCGTGTTCAACCCCTTTCAGGGGCACCCCGAGGAGGCGCTCCGGCTCCACAACCGCGAGGTCCAGGAGACCCTCAAGGAGTTCTCCTCCATCGACGGCGCGTTCGTGATCCGGGAGGACGGGGTGGTCCTGTCGGCCGGCCGCTACCTGAACGTGGGCTACCAGGGAGAGCCCCTTCCACAGGGCCTGGGTGCCCGCCACGCGGCGGCCGCCGCCATCACCCAGGCTTCCCGGTCCATCGCCCTGGTCATCAGCGAGTCCACGGGAAAGGTGACCATCTTTCGCGGCGGACGTATTCTGAGCGAGATCGAGAAGGCTGCCACCCACGCATCGGGCCGCAGGTCCCTCAACCTGGAGTAGCGCGCCAAGCGGGAGGGTGATGGGGTTGTTCGATCAAATTGGGGGTTGCGTCGATCCGCGGTTTTGAGGTATAGATCGAGGCGTGTGTCGGGACGTGGCTCAGTCTGGTAGAGCACCGCGTTCGGGACGCGGGGGTCGGAGGTTCAAATCCTCTCGTCCCGACCATGCACCCGCGAGACCAGGACCCCTTTTTCGGAGCACGGCAAGGCCTTTCCGAAAAGGGGGTTTTTCGTTGTGGGGAAAGGGGAAGGTCCGTGTACCAGGGGCAGCTGCGCTGGCAGCCTGTGGTGATCATGCTCTGCCTCGCCACCTTGTGGGGCGCGAACATGGCCGCCATCAAGATCGCCTCCAGGGAGATGGCCCCGCTGTTCATGGCGGGGCTGCGTTCTCTGGTGGCGAGCGCCTGCCTGTACGTGTGGCTGCGCGCCAAGGGGATCCCGCTGTTCCCGTCCCGGGTCGTGCTCTTTCACGGCGTCATGACCGGGGTCCTCTTCGGGGCGGAGTTCGGCTGTGTCTACGTGGGGCTTCAGCACACCCTGGCCTCGAGGACCTACATCCTCCTTCACACGGCGCCCTTCTTCGTGGCCCTCCAAGCGCACTTCCTGCTCCAGGGAGACCGGCTCAACCCGTGGAAGGCGGCCGGGCTCGTCCTGGCCTTTTCCGGAGTGGTCTCCCTGTTCGTCCGCGACATCGGGGCCTTCACCCTGAACACCCTGCCGGGGGACGTCATGGCCCTTCTGGCGGGGTTCTTCTGGGCGTCGACCACCGTGTACATCAAGCGGTTCCTGGCCTACCGCGCCGTGCCCCTTCAGACCCTGTTCTACCAGGTCCTCTTCTCCGCCCCGTTTCTCTTCCTGCTCAGTCTGGGCTTCGGAGAGACCCCGGTAACGGGGTTTTCAGCAACCACGGCCGGAGCCGTGCTGTACCAGTGCGTGGTGGTGGCCTTTCTGAGCTACCTGGTCTGGTTTCACCTGATCCACCGCTACCCGGTGAGCCTGCTTCACGGGTTCACCTTCATGACCCCGGTGATCGGCGTGTTCCTGAGTGGCGCGATCATCCTGGGCGAGCTGATTCAGCCGGGGCTGATCCTGGCCCTGGTGCTGGTGAGCATCGGCCTGATCGTGGTGAACCGGAACCCGACCACAGCCCCTCCCCGGGTCCCCCTGGAGTGACCGACCATCTGGTTTCAGGCCTCTTGAATCAGACCTTGCCGCCCTCGACCAGCCGGGCAAAGTGCTCGAACGAGCGGTCATAGGTGGCCTCGGCCTGGTCGGGAAAGCAGCATCC
>CAYYVD010000185.1:0-296 GCA_964475045.1 uncultured Desulfobacterales bacterium
GGCGGGTGGTTGGACAGCTCGATGTTGGTCATGGACTTGGACACGGTCCGGCTCTTCTCGAACGCCTCCTCGTAAATCAGGGCCATCCGCGCACCGGTGAGGGAGCTGTTGCCGATGAACCGGATGCGCTCCTCGGGGATGTCCGGAAGCAGGCCGATGGCCACGGCCTTGTGGATGTCCAGATAGCTTCCGAACCCGCCGGCCACGTAAAAGGTCTCCAGCATGTCGAAGGTGAGACCGATGTAGTCGGTCAAGGCCTTGATGGCGGCAAAGACGGATCCCTTGGACTTCATCAG